>JAFTOT010000082.1 GCA_017463665.1 Clostridia bacterium
AGGAGTCACCCACATGTTTCACTTCGTAAAAAGCAACTGCATGAAGATCTATTTGCCGCCGCAGCAAAAGGAGCAGCTTTCTTCGGATGCGCGTATTACAGAGGCACTTTCGGATACCGATGTTACTGCTTTTGATATATACAAAGGTACCGACTTGATCGGCTTTGCAATGCTTCGTCGATGCACGGACGGATGGTTCCTGTGGGATTATGCCATTGATTTTCGCTTTCAGAATCTGCACTACGGGCAAGCCGTTTTAACCGAGCTTTGCCAAATGATGAAAGAAAAAGGGGCGAACTGGATCACAACGACCTATAAATTCGGAAATGGGCATGCGAAGCATGTTTACGAAAAGGTTGGCTTTGTGCAGACGGATATTGTTTGCGAGAACGGTATCCATGAAGTAAATATGCTTTTATCGTTATGTTAGTATTTATTTCATTCCCCCCTCTTTACACCGCATCAAATCTGTGCTATACTATCTTTGAGGTGATCGTATGAAAACTCTATCCTGTCTGCGGTGCGATACTGCGATGGAGCCTGTGGGGGAGAGCAAGCTGCAGCTTGGGGAAATGGGCTGGTTTGCGGGGTATTGGCCGAATTTGCTCGCAGGGGCGCTGGAAGTCGATATATATGTCTGCCCGAAGTGCGGAAAGATCGAATTTTTTCAGCCCGAATCGGACGAGGATCACATCGCCAAACGGGAGTGCCCGAAGTGCGGCAAAAAACACGACTGGGACTATCCGAAATGTCCTCTCTGCAACTATGATTATTACAGCAAATGAGCGAGACGAGCGAGACACCGTCTCGCTTCAGACTACTGACAAAGCCTATCTCGATTTTGAGATAGGCTTTGTCAGTAGTCTGGCACCACCGAACGGAGTCGGTGGTGCGTTTTTTGCACTATAGCATACAATATTTAAAAATATGAAACTTTCGTGCCATGTTTGTTGCTTTTTTCTTCTGAATCTCCTATAATTATTGTGCACATCGTACGAAAATACATGGTGTAGGAGGTTTCAATATGGCAAAAAGACTATTCTTGTTTGTCCTTACGGCTTGCTGCAATGCACTTGCAAGCAAGTGCAAGGGAGGGAAGACCGTGTCCGAAAAGCTGATCGATGCGGGCATCATCACCGAAAAAGCTTATGGCTATGCCAAGCGCATCGCCGACGGCGAGACCATCGTGGTCGCCTGTGTCGGCGATAGCGTTACGCAGGGAACAGGTTCTTCCAATGCCTCGCTGTACAGCTATCCTGCACAGTTGCAGAAAATGCTCGGCAAAGGCTTTAAAGTAGTGAATTGCGGCAAAGCTTCTTCGTATGTGATGAACCCAAGTTCTTCGTATAATACAAAAGCAAAATCCCCGCATCTTGGGTATCCGAACACCGATGAATACAAAAAACTGAAGGCGTCTTCGCCCGATGTTGTCATACTGATGCTCGGCACCAACGATGCGCGCAGTATGACGGTCGCGGCTGCCGAGGCGGACTTTTTGACCGAATACAAGGCGCTGATCGCGGATATTCAAGCCATGGAGTCAAAGCCCGAGCTCTATCTTTCCACGATGATCCCCGCTGCCAATGCGGACATCACCTATCAGGGCACGGCCTACACCCTGCCGGATCTGATCCGCGGCGTGGCAGAGGAATTGCAGCTTCCCTTGATCGATACTGCTGTTACGCTGCATGATTACTACAATGCCATGCTGCCGTACGGTGATATGGTACATCCGACCGATGCGACCTATCCCGCGCTCGCGACCAACTTCTATAACGAAGTGTTCGGGCACAATGCAGACCTGCCCGCACTGCCGAAGGCAAGCGGGAATGTCGTCTATGTTTCGGGCAGCGGCAAGAGCACAAACGGCGGCACTTCGCCCGCTGATGCGGTCGATACCCTCGGACTTGCGGTAGCCATGCTGCGCGAGAATGGCGGCACGGTCGTTGTCTGCGGTACGCTAAACGTCAAGCAGACCTATTTCATCGAGTGCGGTGGCCCTGTGACGATCACCTCTGTGTACGGCGGCGTGGACTATCGCACCCAAAACTCTGCAAGGCTGAATGTGTCAGGTGCCCTCACGTTGGCAAGTGCACTGACGCTTGAAAACATCACGATCAACACCACAAAGAGCGATTACAGCATCTCCTGCTGCTATCATGATCTTACGGTCGGTGAAGGCGTAAGCTGTCTCGGCAATACACTTGCGATCAATGTCGGCTACAGGATCGGCGGCGGCGCGCTCACGCCCGAAGAGGTCTCCTGCCATGCAGATTGCACCGTCAAGGTCGCAAGCGGCAAGTGGACGCTGCTTCGCGGCGGTAACCACCGCACCACGCCCGGCACTGCCATCGGTACGATCGACAAGGGCGTGACCGTTTCGATCTACATCAGCGGCGGCGAGTTTGCGTCAATCGGTGTACACACAACTGCCGCCGTCGGCATGAACGATTGCGTCGGTACGGTCTATATGGAGATCAGCGGCGGCAAGTTTACGGGCGATGTCTACGCGATCGGCCGCATGGGCTCCAACATGACCGCCGACACCGCGACCTACAGCGGCAGTGTAACTCTGAAAATCACGGGCGGCGAATTTGCAAGATCGGTTGCCGAGTATCAGGAGGCGGATGTCAAAGCCGTCGGTACGGTAACGCTCGTGCAATAAAACCGAACAGAAAATTTCAAAAACCACTTGACAACACTTTGGTGCTGTGCTATGATTACACCATACCAATCAAACCTGTGACGGAGAGTAGTAACTTCCGCTTCAGCGTTTACAGAGAGCCGCAGGCGGTGGGATTGCGGTAACGACAGCGAGGGCGAATGGACTTCGGAGGGCAAACTGAGCCGATCAGATCGGTTAGGGGCGACGGTGGGCGACCGTTAGAGCGCATGTGTATGATCGTACACAATAAGAGCGTATGCCTGGCATACGAATTTGGGTGGTACCGCAGGTTTTTATCCTGTCCCATTTTGCATGGGACAGGATTTTTTGTTTGCAAAAGGAGATAAGACATGTTTATTTTAGCGAGACGATGGCAAGGCTGCCGTATATGATCGACATTCTCACCATTTTACCATATACTGATTTTTAAAGGAGTACTTACCATGAAAAAGTTTATTGCCATTCTTCTCACCGCGATCCTTTCGCTTTCCGTGCTTGCATCCTGCAGCCGGACCAACACCGCTGACGACACCTTCACCGTAGGCGTTGTACAATACATCAGCCATCCTTCGCTTGACAACTGCTACACCGGCGTTGCGCAGGCGCTCACCGCCCGCTTTGGCGACAAGGTGCAGATCACCCGCCAGATCGGCTCGGATTCCGCTGCCGACAGCGACTGCGCAACGTACGCAAACCAGTTTGCCGCACAGAACTATGATATGATCGTCGCGATCGCGACTCCCGCGGCTTCTTCCGCTTTTGCAGCGGCTGAGGCAAAGGATATCCCCGTTGTCTTCTGCGCAGTATCCGATCCCGTTTCCGTCGGTCTCGTCGAGAGCATGGATAAGCCCGGCTACAATTGCTCGGGCACCTCCGATGTCCTCGATATGGACGCACAGGTAAAGCTGATCACCTCCATGCAGCCTGATGTCAAGAAGATCGGCGTGCTCTACACCTCGAGCGAAGCGAACTCGATCGCACAGCTCGCGCTGCTCGAAGCAGCTGCAAAGCCCTACGGCATCGAGATCGTTTCCCAGAGCATCCAGAGCGATTCCGACATTCCCTCCGCAGCAGCGGCACTCTGCTCCAAGGTGGACTGCCTGAACAACTTCACCGATAACAAGGTCGTCAACAACCTCTCCGTCGTTCTTGAAGCCGCAAATAGCGCAGGCATTCCCGTATACGGCTCCGAAATCGAGCAGGTCAAGAACGGCTGCCTCGCATCCGTCTCCATCGACTATGTCGCCCTCGGCAAGGTGACCGGTGACATGGCGGCAGACGCGCTCGAGGGTGCAAACCTCGCCGGCATGGCTGTCAAGACCATCTCGGATGCAACCCCCGTTGTCAACACCGATGTGCTCGCGGCATTCAACATGACCATGCCCGCCGCATACGCAAACGCAGAGACCGTTACCACTAATAAATAATAGAAAGGACATATAAAATGTCTGCACTTCTCAGCTCGCTGGATGTCGTATTGCAGGATGGTTTTATGTATGCCATCCTCGCAATGGGATATTATGTTTCGTATACGATATTGGATTTCCCCGACCTCACGGTGGAGGGAACAGTGCTTTCGGGCGGCGTCGCGTTCGGACTGTTGGTCCGCGCGGGCGTCAACCCGTGGATCGCGCTGATCTGCTCCTTCCTTGTCGGATTTGCGTTCGGCGCGGTCACGGGAATCCTCCATGTCAAGCTCGGCATTCGCCCGCTGCTTTGCGGAATTCTGGTATCCACTGCGCTGATCTCTGTCAATCTGGTCATCACGGTCGTCGGTATGGGCGGCACATGGGCAGGTGACGGTGCGCTCTCCACGATCGACCTCGGCAGAGGAGTGCCCACATTGCTGCGCACTTTCCCCGCAAATCTTCTCCCCACTAATTTCTATGGATTCAATCTCCAGCGCCTTGTTACCTTCTTTGCAATCGCACTGATCTGCAAGCTGCTGCTGGATGTTTACCTCAAAACCAAGAGCGGACTTCTGCTCCGTGCCACGGGCGGCAACCCGCAGTTTGTCACCATGCTGGCAAAGGATCAGCGCATCTGCAAGGTGCTCGGACTTGCCATCGGCAACGGCTATGCCGCCGTTTCGGGCGCGCTCATCGTGCAGAGCCGCGGCAACGTCAACCAAGGCATGGGCATCGGCATGGTCGTCATCGGTCTTGCCTCGCTCATTATCGGACTTTCCGTGTTCGGTAAAATTCGCTTCATGAAGCCGACCACCATGGTCATCTTCGGCGCGGTCATTTACCAAGCCTGCCTCGGCATCGCCACATTGCTCGGCGTGCCCTCGGCGTACAACAAGATCATCATGGCGGCACTCTTTACCATCGCGCTGATCGGCAGCACCATGATGCAGAAGAAGGGGGCAGAGAAGCATGCTCGCGTTTGAACACATCTATAAAACTTTCAATCCCGGCACGCCCGATGCCAGCACCCTGTTCGACGACTTCAACCTTACCATTGACGAGGGCGAATTTGTTTCGGTCATCGGCTCCAACGGCAGCGGCAAAACCACTATGCTCAATCTTGTCTGCGGCTCGCTTGCGCCTGATTCGGGCAAGATCATCTTCGGCGGCAAGGACATCACCAAGATGAGCGAATTCCGCCGCGCCAAGCGCATCGGCAGAGTGTTTCAGGACACCAAGATGGGCACCTGCGCCAACCTTACGATCCTTGAGAACATGGCGCTTGCCGATAACAAAAATAAAATGTTCGGTCTCACCCGCGCCGTCAATCCCAAGCGCATCGACTACTACCGCACGCTGCTCGAAGAATGCGAAATGGGACTCGAAAACCGTCTCGGCACCGTTGTCGGTTCGCTCAGCGGCGGTCAGAGACAGGCACTTGCACTGGTCATTGCCAACATGACCGACCTTGATATGCTTATTCTCGACGAGCATACCGCGGCGCTCGACCCCAAATCTTCCGAAACGGTCATGCACCTCACGGACAAATTCGTGCACAAGAGCAAGATCACCTCACTGATGGTCACGCACAATCTCCGCTTCGCTATCGAATACGGCACCAGACTTATCATGATGCACGAGGGCAAATGCATCGTCGATATCCGCGGCGACGAAAAGAAAAACGCCTCGGTGGATGACCTGCTGAACATCTTCAACAAGATCAGCATCGAAGTCGGAAACTGAAAACACTGTAAAATTAAGCATAACGTAAGAGAAAGTCTTGCAAATTTCGATCTTTTCGGACTTTGCAAGACTTTTTGTATTTGCGAGGAGATGGTATTCATGTTTGCAATGGCGGCGAACAAATACGGTAGGGGTGGATTTCCGCTCCTGTTTGCAACAATGCAGCGGTAGGGGAGACCCCTCCCCTACTACCTTGTAACATCTAAAAGTTTACAATGCGAATCCGCGAGATCCGAGCGGCAACGGGTTTCGACTTCGCTACGCTCCGCCGGGGATGACGCGCGGAGGGAGAAAATAAAGTTTTAGTTGTTACAACATACTGCGGTTGTTATGTCGCCGTTACGCAACGCTAACCAATCATTTTTTCTTTCAAAAAACATGAGGAAATTTTATCCGAATTACGACAAATAAATGCATTAAAATTGTCTTAATATTTCTTTAAAGGTATTGACCGGAAACGGTGGCAGTGATATAATTACTGTACTATTTTGAGCAGTACAGTTGACGAGGACAGAAAATGACAAAAAAGAGAGTCAAAAAGGGAAGACGGCAGCGGCTGGATCGGGCGAAAACATCGCTCTTTATCGCGCCGTCGTTTATCGGTGCGGCGGTATTTTACATATTGCCGTTTTTTGTGGTGGGCTATTATGCTGTGATCGACAATATCGTAAACCGCGAGTTTGTCGGGGTGCAAAACTTTGTCAACTTGTTTAATAACAGCATCTTCCGCATGGCGGCGAAAAACACGGCGACCTTTTCTTTGATCGCGGTGCCGCTGGCGGTAATTATCCCACTGCTGTTTGCGATCCTGCTGATGCGGAAGATCCCGTGCGGATCGGTCTTCAAGACCATCCTCATCAGCCCCTTGATGGTGCCGACCGCGTCGGTCGTGCTGATCTGGGAGGTGCTCTTTCACTATGAGGGCACGATCAACAACTTTCTTGTGGATTTCGGCATTGACCGCATCGACTTCTTCAAGTCGGATTGGTGCCTGCTTGTCATCGTCTGCCTGTTCCTCTGGAAGAACATCGGCTACAACATGATCCTGTTCATGGCGGCGCTCGCCAATATCCCGAAGGATATCACCGAGGCGTGCATGCTGGACGGCGCGGGACCCGTTCGCGTGTTCTTCAAGATCAAGCTGCCGTACATATTTTCCTCGGTGCTGTTCGTCACCATCCTATCGCTGATCAACTCGTTCAAGATTTTCCGCGAGGTGTATCTGATGACGGGTAACTACCCGTATGAGAAGCTGTATACCCTGCAGCATTTTATGAACAACACCTTTAAATCTCTGGACTATCAGAAGCTGTCTGCCGCGGCGATCATCCTATGCGCGGTGATGATCGTGATCATCGGTATCCTCTTCATCATAGACGACAAAGTGGGGAGGGATATCGAATGAAGCCAAAGACACTGAAAAAGCTGCACAAGGTGCGGCAAAAGATCGCGACGGCGATCCTCTTTGTATTCTTTTTTACCGTCTGCATCATCTTTGTGCTGCCGACGGTGCTCACCTTTACCAACTCGCTGATGTCGAAAAGCGAGATCGCCGCAAACTACGGACAGATCTTTTCGAGCGTGGCGGGCGATGCAAAAACCTATGTCGCGGGCGAGACCAACTTAAAGCTGATCCCCGATATGGTTTCCTTTTCGCAGTATGACAATGTGCTGCTGAAAAATCCGCAGTATCTCTTCAAGTTCTGGAACTCGGTCATTCTGACCGTGCCCATCGTGGTCTTTCAGATCGTCGTGGCGCTCTTTGCCGCCTATGGATTTGCACGGTTTGCGGGAAAGCTGCGCAGCATCATCTTTTTCACATACGTGATCCTGATGCTGATGCCGTACCAGGTCACGCTGGTGCCGAACTATCTGGTGTCAAACTGGCTGGGCATCATCGACACGCGCCTTGCCATCATCCTGCCGGGTATTTTTTCCCCGTTTGCGGTGTTCATCCTCACCAAGTTCATGCGGCGCATTCCGATCGCGATGATCGAGGCGGCAAAGCTGGACGGCGCGGGAGAGCTGCAAATTTTCACGCGCATCTGCGTGCCGATGTCGAAGAGCATCATCTACTCGGTGGCGATCCTCATTTTCATCGACTACTGGAACATGGTCGAGCAGCCGCTGGTTCTGCTGAGCAATACCGAGATGCATCCGCTGTCGGTGTTTCTGTCGCAGATCAACGCGGGCGATGCGGCGCTTGCCTTTGCCGTGGCGACGATCTATATGGTCATTCCGCTGCTCACATTTTTATACAGTGAAGACTACATCGTCGAGGGCGTCTCCTATTCGGGCGGCGTGAAAGGATAAGAAAGGATATACAACTATGTCTGAATCAAATAAGCGGGGTTGGATCAAAAACGTCATCATCATCTTTTTGGTGATCATGCTTGTTCTGACGCTGTTTTCCAATACAATTATGAACCGTTCGCTGCCCGAGGTCTCGGTGCAGTATGCACAGAGCGGCACCATCACCACGCAGATCAAGCTTTCGGGCAGCGTGAGCGCAAACCAGGTCAAGCAGGTAATATTTGAGAATGCGCGCACCGTGGATACAGTCCATGTGCGCCGCGGCGACACGGTCGAGCGCGGTGCCGTGCTGGCGACGCTGCTCGCAGGCGAGAGCAGCGAGATCTACGATCTCGAGATCGCGCTCAAGCAGCTGCAGATCGAGTATAAGCGCATGCTGCTCGAGGACGCGGACTCGCTCGTCACGCAGCAGCGCACGCTGGAGGACAGCCAAAAGGCTTTGGAAAAGCTGGAAGCGTACATGGCGCAGTATCCGACGCTTGCCGCGACGGTGCAGTATTACAAAGATGATATCGCGGTTGCCGAAAACAAGATCAAGGATATTGACGATGCCATCGAGGAGATAGACGAAAGCATTGCCGAGCTGCAAAAGCTGATGGCGGATCTGCCGATACCGCCGTACAAGAATACCGCCGATCTGAACGAGGCGATCGACGAGGCGCAGGACGCGCTGGACGACGCCGAGTCGGCGACCAAAACGGCAAAAAAAGCCATGAACACTGCGTCCTCGGTGAAAAACACTGCGACGCAGGAATACAATTCGCTGAATGCACAGTATGAAAAGCTGAAAGAATCCGCGGATACGCTCGCGGCTGAGGCGGAGACGTTGCAGACCTCCCTTGACACAAAAAAGCAGGAGTTGACCGCCACAAAAGAGCAGCTTGCCGACAAAAAATCCGAGCGCAGCGATCTGCAAAAGGAGATCAGCGCGGCGGGCGGTACGCCCACCGAGGCACAGCAGGAAAAACTGGACACGCTGAATGCTGAGATTGACGCGCTGACGGAACTGAAAAATACCCAAGAGGATCAGGCGGATGCATTGGAGTCGCAGATCAAGGAGAAGACGAGCGCGCAGGAATCGGCGAGCGCGTCGGCAACCAAGCTGTGGCCGTCGGTGTATGAGGCGAGCCTCAAGATGGGCACCGCGTCCGGCGAGTACTCCTCTGCCGTAAGTACATATAATTCCTGCAAGGCTGCGGAAAAGGCGGCGGAAAAAGCGGTCGAGGAACTGCAGGAAGGCTTTGATTATCTCTTGCTCGACTCTCGCGTAGATGATTACGAGGAGACGAAAAAGGAGCGGGAGAAGCAGAAGAAGGAGATCGCCGAGCAGCAGGCAGAGTCCGAGAAGCTGCTGCAAGAAGCAGAGGAAAAGGTTACCAAGACGCCCGACGAATGCGAGAAGGAAAAGCTGGAACTGACGCGAGCGATCGAGGATTGCGAGACCGCCATCCGTCTTGCCAAGGCAAACGGTGCCATCGAGGACGAGGCTGCGGCGCTGGAACTGCAGATCAAAAAGAGCGAGATCGACCGCAAGCAAAAGGAGATCGACAAGCTAAAGACCGAGACAACCTCCACAGAGCTGGTCGCACCCGTCAGCGGCACGATCAGCACGGTCAGCATTACTGCGGGTGACGAGGTCAAGGCGGATACGGTCGCCTTTGAGATCACCATGAACGACATGGGCTACACGATGGAATGCAGCGTGACCAATGCACAGGCGGCGCGCCTGAGTGTCGGTCAGGAGGCGGAAGTGCTCTATTACTACTGGGGCGCAAAGCCGTCTGTCCGCGTTTCTTCCATCAAGAGCGATCCGAACAGTCAGGGCAAGAGCAAGCTGGTCACTTTTGCGGTGGAGGGCGATGTCAGCGACGGCACCACGCTCTCACTGTCGGTCGGCGGCAAGGGTTCGAGCTATGACACCATTGTGCCCAACAGCGCTATCCGCGAGGATGCAAACGGCAAGTTCGTTTTGAAGGTCGTTTCCAAGGATTCGCCGCTGGGCAACCGCTACTATGCGGAGCGTTTGGACGTAGAAGTGCTTGCATCCGATGCCACGAAGAGCGCGATCGACGCGTCGCTCTCTTGGGGTGACTATCTGATCACGGGCGCGTCCGTTCCGATCTCGGACGGCATGCAGGTGCGCATGGCAGAATAAACGCTGACCGAAAAAGGAGTAAAAAGTGAAAAAACGAACGATTGTTTTCGGCGTGCTGACGCTTGTTTGCCTTGCCGTGGCGCTCTGCCTCGGTGCGGCGCGGCGCGGTGTGACCGAGGATGATGTGCGCGACTATGCCGCCGAGATTTTTCGGGGGAGTGCCGAGGACAAGTATGCGCAGCTTGCGTTTTACTGCTCGGAGGCAGATTACCTCACCCCCGACGGCATCATGAGTGTGAAAAATCAGCTGGAGTCTGCCCTGACAGCGGAAAGCATCGATCCCGCGGGCAAGTATCTGCTGGCGGCATCGGTGGAAAAAAACGTGTCGGTCAGCCGTGACGCGCAGACGCTCTCGGCGATCGCCACCGTCTACTTCGGTGACTATTTCGGGCTGCACCCCGATCTGCCGCTCAAAGGCGGCTATGTGGATGAGAGCGACGCCACCACCGAGTTTTGCGTGATCGACGACTACACCGCATGGCGGCTGTTCGGCTCGATCAATGTTTGCGGTATGGATATCGAGATCGACGGTAAACTCTACACCGTCAGCGCAGTGCTTGCCGCCGATCGTGGCACATACGCATCCTACTACGGCGAAACGCCGCGCGTGTACATCCTCTACAGCTCGGCTGCCATGCGCGATCAAAACCTCTGCTTTACCGCTGCCGAGGCGGTGCTGCCGAACCCCATCACCGACTTTGCCTATGACATGTTCAGCGAGGCGGTCAGCGGCTACAGCGAGGACGTGCAGGTCATCACGGGGCGTTTTACCCCGATCGAGCTGTGGGAGAACATCAAGAGCATGCCATCGCTCGGTGTCATGGAGGGGCAGAGCTTCCCATATTATGAAAATGTTGCGCGCATCCGCGAGACCAAATGTGCAATGATCCTCATTTTTGAAGGGGTATCGTGGATCCTCGCGGCGGTGTTCCTTGTGACGCTGATCGTATTGATCTTATACCCGATCTCGCAAAAATTAAAAGAAAAAAGGCTTGCCAAAAAGCGGCATGCGATATATTAATACATTAAAGAAAGGAATCACTATGAAAAAAATCGTTCGTTCCGTGGCTGCGTGCCTGGCTGTTTTGCTGGCGTGCACTGCCTTTACAGGCTGCTTTGGCTCAAGTAAGAAGCTGCCCGAAAAAGAAGTTGTGGACCATGTCTACAAGTATGACACAAAAGAGTTGATCGTACTGGAAACCCCCGACTATGAAAATGAGGAGGACTTTACAGGTCGTTCCTACATCGGCTACACCTCTGTGGATGCGGATGGCTATCTGTACACGATCAACTCGGTCGATAGTAACTATAACACCGTCAGCCAGACCGCATATATCGGTCGCTTCGACAGCGACGGGGTCACGGAGATCTCTCTGCCTGTTGCGGAAAGCGAGAATGAATATCGCGGTATTCAAAATATTATCCGTGTCGACGACGGCATCTTGGCCACCGTGTATGAAAGCAAAACTGTCGATGCCGAAAACGGCGTGTACGAGCAGAACTACCTTGCGGAGATCTACGGCTCGGACGGCACGCTTCGCCAAACGCTGGATTTTAAAAAGATCTTCGGCGTAGAGGGGCAGGAAAACTACCTCAATGTCGGCGAGCTGTGCTATGCGGGCGGCGATCTGTTCCTTACTCTGTATACCGATCTCGAGGAATACAATAACAAGCTGATCCGTATTGGCTTGGATGGCACGATCAAGGAGGCGATCGCCCTGCTGCCTGAGGGCACCGACGGTTATGTCGGCAGCATGCGCGCGCTCGGTGATGACAAGATCTGCGCACCCGTGCAGATCTACAGCGATAGCTATTCGCAAAAGCTGGTGATCATTGATCTTGCTACCGGTGCACAGACCGAGGTGAACGCGGGGGATGACTACCGCATCATGTACCAGTCCTTCGGCGGTGCGGACGGCGAGCTCTACTATACGGGCGACAGCGGCATCAACCATGTGGATCCCCTCACCGGTGAGACGACCGAGCTGATGAATTTTATCAACTCGGACTACATCTATAACTACGGTACGTTTTATGCGGTAAACGGTGAGAAGTTCGTTTCCATCAATTCTTCGCACGAGGATGAGAAAACGACGCTGTCGCTGACCACCTTTGAAAAGCTGCCCGACGAACAGCTCATTCCGAAATATCTGATCACCGTGGCATCTGCGGGCGGCGCGTATAACTTCCGCAATCAGATCGTGGAGTTCAACCTCGCGTCCGAGGAATACCGCATCAAGTATGTTGATTATTCTCAGTACAATACCGACGAGGACTACACCGCAGGGCAGACCAAGCTGCAAAACGACATCATTGCCGGTAATGTCCCCGATGTGCTCATTACCGATCAGGAGTTCTCGGCAGCCAAATATGCAGGCAAGGGATTGTTTGCAGACCTGTATACATACATGGACAAGGATCCCGAGCTGCCGCGGTCGGCATTCCTTGAAAATGTGCTCACCGCCTGCGAGACAAACGGCAAGCTCTATGAGATCCCTACCAACATCTACATCATGGGCTTTATGGGCTACAAGGATACCATCGGCGAGTACGCAAATCTCACCATGCGCGAGTTCTATGAAAAAGTGCAGGCTCTGCCCGAGGATGTTTCCTTCTTCCGCGACGGCGACTATTCGCGTGATACCATGCTGGAGGTCATGTTCTTTGTCAACTATGTCAATTTCATTGATCCCGCGACAGGTCTCTGCGATCTCGATAACGACGATTTCAAGGCGATGCTCGAGTATGTGAACACGCTCCCCGAAAAGACAAGATGGGAGGCGGAGGATTTCGACTGGGAGACCTTTGACCACGAGGCGTATGAGAATATGTTCAAAGAGGGAAAGGCGATCGCCGAGTGGACGTCGCTGAACGCTTTCACCGGCTTCTCCGACAACAGTTATTACTTCGGTAACAAGGACGTAGACTTTATCGGCGCGCCCGCGCCCGACCGGGACGGCATGGTCTTTACCGCGACCAATCTGAAGTTCCTTGTCAGCGCCAAGGGTAATTTCCCGGATCAGGCATGGGAGTTCGTCAAGGTGTTCTTCACCGAGGAGAATCAGCGCGACCTCGGCTGGGGCTTCCCCGTGATCAAGTCTGCGCTCGAAGCGGAAAAGCAGGAAGCGCTTGACGATATTGCCAAGCGCGAGGCAGAAGAGGCAAACAAAGACGAAAGCGAGGATACCGAGATTGGCGGAACCGTTACTACCGCCGGCAAGATCTCTTCCGATGGTGTGATCATTGAGGAAGCATATCCTATGTACGAGAACAGACAGACTACCCGCGAGGATGTCGAGACCATTTACAACTACGTTACAAATGTCAAAAAGCAGCTCCTGTACGACAGCAGCATCTTCGATATCATCAAGGAAGAAGCATCCGAGTATTTCGCAGGCAAGAAGAGCCTGGACGCAGTCGCATCCGGTGCCGAAAGCCGCGTGAATATCAAACTCGGCGAAGCAATGTAGGTGCATAGCGACGGCACAGCCGCCGATATGCACAGTGAAATACATCCGCGCTGCGGATTTGTGAAATACGCCGATCGGCGTGTGAAATATTGCTCCGCAATGTGAAATATGCCGATCGGCGTGTGAAATATTGCTCCGCAATGTGAAATATGCCGCGAAGCGGCATGTTAAGGTAAAAGCATATTTGCGCCTTATGCGCAAATATGCTTTTTTGCACATGCGGGCTTGTCCGTAAATACACTGAAAAGGGAACCGTATCAAAAAGTGTCAGAATTTACCTTCCGAAAAGTTTTACCTTGTGATTAAAAAGCGCAGAGGTCTGGGAAAAATATTGACACACAAGTGATGTAACCGTAATACAAAGGGGGAACTTTTCATGAGCGTACGGCGCGGCGATATTTTTTATGCGGATCTGAGTCCGGTCGTCGGCTCGGAGCAGGGGGGACTGCGCCCCGTGCTGATCGTGCAAAACGATGTGGGCAATAAATACAGCCCAACGGTGATCGCCGCCGCGATCACCAGCAAAATGAGCAAAACACATCTGCCGACACATATAGACATATATGCGGACAAGGTGGGACTGCAAAAAGATTCGGTCATCCTCCTTGAACAGATACGTACGATCGACAAGCGACGGCTGAAAGAGAAAATGGGACATCTCGACGACACGGTCATGAGCGCGGTGGATAACGCGATTTCCATCAGTTTCGGACTCGGCGGAAATGTGACGGGCTGAAAACTGTAAATAGTGCAAGATATTGTGTAAAATATTCAAGCAGAAATAGACTTGCATTTTTTCGCAGAATGGTGTACAATAATATCAAATTGTTAAATTCAAAACAAATTAACAAGGAGATACACAAATATGGCACTTGTAACAACAAAGGAAATGTTCAAGAAGGCATATGAGGGCGGTTACGCGATCGGTGCTTTCAACATCAACAACATGGAGATCATTCAGGCGATCGCGGATGCAGCAGGCGAGGCGAAGTCCCCCGTTATTCTGCAGGTTTCCGCAGGCGCAAGAAAGTATGCAAAGCAGGAGTACCTGCTCGCTCTGGCGAAGGCTGCTATCGCAGACTCCGGCATCGACCTCGCGCTGCACCTTGACCACGGCGCAGATTTCGAGATCTGCAAGGCGTGCATCGACGGCGGCTTTACCTCCGTTATGATCGACGGTTCGCACCACTCCTTCGAGGACAACATCGCGCTGACCAAGAAGGTCGTTGAGTATGCGCACGCAAACGGCGTTGTTGTTGAGGGTGAGCTCGGCGTACTCGCAGGCGTTGAGGATGATGTTGTTGCTGAGCATTCTTCCTACACCAAGCCCGAAGAGGTTGAAGAGTTTGTAGGCCGCACCGGTGTTGACTCCCTCGCGATCTCCATCGGTACTTCGCACGGTGCATACAAGTTCACGCCCGCACAGTGCACGCGCAACGAAGAGGGCATTCTCGTTCCCCCTCCGCTCCGTTTTGACATTCTCGAAGAGGTCGGCAAGAGACTGCCCGGCTTCCCGATCGTTCTCCACGGTGCATCTTCCGTTCCGCAGCACTATGTCCAGGAGATCAACTCCATCGGCGGCAAGCTGCCGGACGCTGTCGGTATTCCCGAGGAGCAGCTCCGCAAGGCTGCTACCATGGCTGTCTGCAAGATCAACATCGACTCCGATATCCGTCTTGCTCTCACCGCAGGTATCCGCCGCGTAATGACCGCACAGCCCGAGGTATTCGACCCCAGAACCTACCTCTCGGTTGCCCGTGAGGAAGTTAAGAAGACCGTTTACCACAAGATCGTAAACGTTCTCGGCTCCGCAAACACACTCTAATTCGCAAAAACGAGCTGCGGCAGATTTCTGCCGCAGCTTTTGACATTCGAGAGGAAATATGAAATTCACCGAAACCATAAAGATTGACAACTACGATGTGGATATGCACAGTGTGCTTCGCCCGACGTCTCTGCTTGCAAAGCTGGAGGAAGTCGGATCGCATCAGATGATCGCCTATCCGCCGTCCAATGATGATCTGCGCGCAAAGGGGATGGGATTTATCCTCAGCCGTGTGGTCATGCGCGTCTATCAGCAACTGTGCGACGGCGATACCGTACAGGCACAGACATGGGCGACCGACAGCCGCGGACTTTCGTTTAACCGGTGTTACCGTATGCTGAAGGATGGCGAGGTTGCAGCCGATGTGTATACTGTTTGGGCGCTGCTGAACTTTGAGGAGCACCGTTTGCTGCGTGTCAATGAGGCGGGAGACGTCGGCGGCGAGCCCGATGCGCCGTTTACGATGGATCTGCCGCTGCGTGTGCGTATGCCTGCCGCCGAGGAATATGCCGAGGTAGCGAAGCGCAAGATCTATTACAGCGATACCGACATCAACGGGCATATGAACAATACGAAGTATCTGAACATGCTCTGCGACTTTGTTCCCGAGATCGAGAAAAAGTCGCTGCGCGGTATCAACATCAGCTATGTCACCGAGGCACCGCTCGGCGACGAGCTGACTGTATATTGCAAAGCTGACGGCGATACCTATTATTTCAAGACCGTCCGCTCCGACAGCAAGATCAATTGCGAAGCCGTGCTGTATTTTTAAATGGCATAGACTCAAGTAAATGCTTTGCTGTGAAAATGGCTGTTTAGTGTTATAACGGCGATAAACAACTTCTGTAGGGCGCGACGTCCTCGACGCGCCGTTTTACTATGGTTCATGCGGCGCGTCGAGGACGTCGCGCCCTACAATGTTTCTGCACACCCGTTACACATACAAACCATCCTTTACTGGGAATACTGCCTGTTGCATTTTGCTAATATCCTTTTTCAAAAATTTTTGAAGGGTGCAGGGGAACTTTTTATAAAAAGTTCCCCTGCATTTCTTCTTTTACAGCATCGACAGCTTTACAAGCTCTGCGCGGAGCTCGGCTTTTAAGTCATCGCCGATTTCCGCCATCGGCAGGCGCATTTCGCCGCTGCACAGTTCGAGCAGTTGCATCGCGTATTTGAGCGGCGCGGGGTTGGTTTCTGCGAAGAGCAGGGAGATCAGCCGCGCGTATTTGTGTGCCGGCTTTTTCGCCGTGGCAAAGTCGCCGTCGATCGCCGCGTGCGTCATGGCAGAGACGGCGGCGGGGGCGATGTTGGAGAGCACAGAGATCACGCCGCTGCCGCCGAGGGATACCACGGGCAGGATCATGTCGTCGTTGCCGCTGTACACCGTGAGATTGGTTTCTCCGCACAGGCGCGTGATTTTCGTGAGGTTCGCCGCAGCTTCCTTGACCGCGCAGACATTCGGCAAAGCGGCGAGCGCTCGATACTGCTCCAGCGACAGATCCACACCCGTGCGCGAGGGGACGTTGTATAAGATCACGGGGCGCTCACCCGCCGCGTCTGCAATGCGCTGAAAGTGCTCCACGATGCCGCTCGCCGTACCCTTGTTGCAGTAGGGCGTGATCACAAGCAGCGCGTCCGCTCCGAGTGCTACTGCGTCGTGGCAGAGCGTGCACGCGGTCGCCGTGTCGGCACTGCCGCAGCCGACGATCACAGGCACGCGTCCGTTTGCGGCTTCTTTTGCGCAGACGGTCAAACGCCGCCGCTCGGCGCGCGATAGCGTTGCCGATTCACCCGTTGTACCCGCCACGCAGAGCGCGTCCACCCCCATGTCCACCTGCCACTCGACGAGACGGCGAAACGCGTCGAGATCTACCTCGCCGCCTTGAAAAGGCGTCGCCAAAGCCGTAGCCACGCCCGTATAGGGCGTTTTTTTCAAAATGTATGTATCCATAGTAATCTCCATTCCGCCGCCAAGCGGCGGCACAAATAGTAAAACGAAATCCTCGGGACCGCACTTTGTGCGGCAAAATGGGCTGGGTCCCATTTTGCGAGGAGTTCAGGCGTGAAACACTCTATGCAAAGCATATCGCAATTTGAGCTTTCACGCTACCTCTTACTTGCAATTTTTTTGAAGTCGTATTATAATAATACTACTATTACAATATGTTGAAATTTTGAAAGCGGAACACCATGATCAAGAACGAACGCATTGCCACCGACCTCAAAAAAGAAGATTTTTACTATGACCTGCCCGAAGAACAGATCGCGCAGACGCCCGCAGATAAGCGCGACCACTCGCGCCTGATGGTTATTCACCGTCAAAGCGGTGAGATCGAGCATAAGCATTTTTATGATATCCTCGACTATCTGCGCCCCGAGGACACTTTGGTCGTCAATAATTCCAAGGTCATCCCCGCGCGTATTTTCGGCACCGATGTCGAAAAGACCGACCGCGTGGTGGAGTTTCTTTTGTTGCGCCGTCACGGTGACCGCGTGTGGGAAACGCTGGTGCGCCCCGGCAAAAAGGCGAAGATCGGCAAGAAGTTTTCATTCGGCGACGGACTGCTCATGGGCGAGATCACCGATATCGTCGAGGAGGGCAACCGCCTGATCACCTTCTCGGTCGGCAGTGCGGATATTTACCCCATCCTTGAAAAGATCGGCAACATGCCCCTTCCGCCGTATATCACCGAAAAGCTGACCGATCGCAGCCGCTATCAGACCGTGTATGCAAAGACCGAGGGCAGTGCTGCTGCGCCGACCGCGGGGCTGCACTTCACCGAGGAGCTCCTCGACCGCATCCGCGCAAAGGGAATCGCCGTCGTGCCCGTCATGCTGCATGTCGGACTCGGCACCTTCCGCCCGGTCAAGGAGAGCAATGTCAACGACCACATCATGCATACGGAATATTTTTCGATCAGCGCCGAGAGCGCCGAGGAGATCAACCGCCGCCGCGCAGCGGGCGGACGCGTGATCGCTGTCGGAACGACCTCCTGCCGCGTGCTCGAGAGCGTCGCCGATGAAAACGGCATTTTGCGCGAAATGGCAGACGATACGGGTATTTTCATCTATCCAGGCTATAAATTTAAAGTAGTCGATGCGCTCATCACCAACTTCCACTTGCCCGAAAGCACCCTGTTAATGCTCGTCAGCGCCCTCTACAGCCGCGAAAAAATGCTCGAAGCATACAAAACCGCCGTGGAGGAGAAATACCGCTTCTTCAGCTTCGGCGATGCGATGTTTATAGAGTGAAAGCGATGACTTTAGAAGAACTCAAACTTCGGCAGTTGACGAATCAATATTTGATCACGCCTGCGGATAAAATGACGGTGGTGCGCGATCTCTGCGGCATACAGGCGCAGTTTATGGTGAATGCGATGCATTCGCTGAAAATTCGATGCAGCGATTATGACGATGCGACCGTGAGCGATGGTTTGGTCAAGAACTGGACAGTTCGCGGGACGGTGCATGTGTTTGCCGAGGACGATCTTGCGCTGTTCAAGCATTGTGACAACGGGAAGAATTACCGCAATGACAATTGGAGCGGTTATTCGACTTGGCAAAAGCTTGACGGTACTTGCAAGCGCTGCTGGGCGCTGACGCCCGAAAAACAGCGATTTTATGCACATGTGATCCTAAAGGCACTTGAAACCGACACCTACACGCGGGATGAATTAAAGTTGATCTGCCGCGAAGCCGGCATGACGGAACTTGAAGAATCTGCCATGTTCGACCAATGGGGCGGCGGTATTCGCGATCTGTGCGAACGCGGTTTTATGAACTATGTTGTGCAGGAGAAAAAGGCATATTGCCTGTCGCCGATGTTCACACCTATCCCAGAGGCAGAGGCAAACCTTGAGATCGCAAGGCGGTATTTCACCAACATTGCGCCCGCGACCATTCACGATGCGATGTACTTTTTCCACGCGACCGCTGCGCAGGTGAAAGCTTGGCTTGCCGAGTTGCCTGTCACTTCGGTCGAATGCGGCGGTAAGACCTATTACTATATTGAAAACGGGAAATCTTATAATGCGGATATTCCAAGGTGCCTGTTTCTCGCAGGCTTCGATCAGTTGATGCTGGGGTATGAGAAAAAGGAAAGCCTGTATCTCGCGCCCGAGCATCTGCGTGCTATTTTCAATCTCGCGGGCATTGTGATGCCGCCTGTGATGCTGAATGGCAGGGTGGTAGGCAAATGGAAAAAGAAGAACCGCAAGCTGACGGTCGAACTGTTTGACAATGTGCAGGAAAGCGGCATTGCTGCGATCAAAGCAAAAGCTGAATCGCTGTGGAGCGAACTTACGGCGATCGAGGTTTTAACAAGGTGACGCACATGTTATGTTAAAATTGCAACATGATATATTGACAAACGGATTTTTTTGCATATAATAATTAGTGAAAGGGGTGGGCGTATGGCTAAAGTATCTACAAATATCAGCATTGATGCTGACACAAAAGCACAGGCGCAGGCTTTGCTGGCGGATTTAGGTTTGGACCTTTCGACAGCGGTTAACATTTTTCTTCGTCAGATGATCCGAGAAAATGCAATTCCGTTTACGATCAGCCGAGATGTTCCGAGCGCTGTTACGCTTGCTGCGATAGAAAATGCGGCAAATGATACGGATATGCACGGACCTTTTGACAGCATTGCATCCTTGATGGAGGCATTGAATGCTTAAGATCGCATTTCAAGGGCAATTTAAAAAAGACTACAAATTGGCAGTCAAGCGCGGCTGTGATCCGAAGGAATTGGAAAAGGTGATTGCCATGTTGGCAAATGAACAGACGCTTCCTGCAAAATACAGAGACCATGCACTTGTGAATTCGAGAAACTATAAAGATGTGCGCGAGTGCCACATTGAACCTGATTGGTTATTGATCTACCGGGTCGTTCGGGAAACGCTCATTTTGCAGCTGATCCGTACAGGTTGACACAGCGATTTATTTTGATTTTGCGACAGGTGCGGAGGGGAGCTCTGCACCTGTTTTGCACTTTTACAGAAAGGACAACCACAATGCAGAGAATACTCGGAGTGGACTATGGCGATGTGCGGACGGGGCTGGCTTTGTCGGACGAGAACCGCTTTTTAGCAAGCGGACTCGGCACGATCCGTGAGGGCGGCATGCGTGCGACGGCGAAAAAAGTGGCGGCGGTCGCCGCAGAGCGCGGCGCAGGTATAATTGTCATCGGTCTGCCGAAAAATATGGATGGCAGCGAGGGCGCGAGCGCGGACAAGATCCGCGCCTTTGCAGAGCTTCTGCGCCCGATGACCGAAGCGAAGATCGACTTTTTAGACGAGCGTGTGTCTACAATGGCGGCGCACCGTATCCTCAACATGACCGATACGCGCGGACAAAAACGTAAGGACGTGGTGGATACGCTTTCCGCCGAGATCATTTTGCAGAATTACTTAGATGCCTTAAAAAATTCAGTATAATTTAATCCTGCATTCATAAAAACATCACATTTGCGTTTTATACTGGTTACAGTAAAACAAATGAACAAACGGAGGGTTTGGATCATGGCAGAATTCAATTACAATTCCGAAAGCAGTTATTCGCAAACGGGCGAGCGTACAAGCAGTACGCCGATCACCCTTTCTTTTAAAAACGATGCACCGACTCCTGCACCGCAGCCCCCGAAGAAGAAGGGCAAAGTACTGAAAACACTGGCGGCGGGCATTCTGGTCGTGGGCGTTTCGCTCGGCAGCGGCGCACTCGGCGCATATCTGGTGCGTGACAACGGCACCGCGCCTATGGAGACTACGGCGCAGACGACGGCGATCCCGTCCTCCCTCGGCTCGCAGATCGCATCTGCGACTGTTTCGGGCAGCTCTGTAAAGGTAGATTATGTTGCCGTTGCGGAGAAGGCAAAGCCGACCGTCGTGGAGATCACGACCGAGATCGTGTCCAACAACTCCTATTTCCAGCAGTATGTGGAGAGCGGCGCGGGCAGCGGCGTGATCATCAGCACGGATGGCTACATCATCACCAATAACCATGTTATCGACGGTGCGTCCAAGATCACGGTACGCCTGACGACGGGCGATGAGCATGAGGCGGTCCTGATCGGCACCGATTCGCAGAGCGACATCGCCGTGCTCAAGATAGAGGCAACGGGACTGCCGTATGCAACCTTGGGCGACAGCACCAAGCTGGCAGTCGGCGAAGAGGTTTTGGCGATCGGCAACCCGCTCGGCTCGCTCGGCGGCAGCGTGACCAACGGTATCATCAGCGCGCTCGACCGTGAGATCACCATCGACGGTCAGAAAATGCAGCTGCTGCAGACCAACGCAGCCATCAACCCCGGCAACAGCGGCGGCGGTCTGTTCAACATGAACGGTGAGCTGATCGCGATCGTCAATGCCAAGTCTTACGGCGATGCGATCGAGGGACTCGGCTTTGCGATCCCGATCAACTATGCACACGAGGTTGCACAGGAGCTGCTCAAGAACGGCTATGTCAGCGGTCGTCCCGCGATCGGCATTTCTTACATCGTGATCGACGACTATATGGATCTGATGCGCTTCCGCGTTTCCGCTTACGGTGTCTATGTGTATGACGGCGGCGAGACGTCTCTTGAAAACGGCGACCGTATCGTTCGCTTCGGCGACTATGAGGTACAGAACGCAGAAAACCTCAAGAGCGCAATTCAGACCTACAAGGTCGGCGATACCGTCAATGTAACGGTCGTTCGTAACGGTCAGTATACCGATCTTTCGGTCACGCTGGTCGAAGATAAGCCCGTGGAGACCAAGATCGAGCTGAAGACAGAAACCAACTAACCGATAGCAAAAAGCCCCTTTCGCAAGGGGCTTTTTGTGAAATAAACGGAGACAACATATGTACAAGATTTTAGTAGTAGACGACGAAGAAAAGATCCGCCAGCTGATCGGCAAGTATGCAAAATTCGAGGGGCACTCGGTAGACTTTGCCACGGACGGTATGGAGGCGGTGGAAAAGTGCCGCGAGAATACCTACGACGTGATCATCATGGACATCATGATGCCGAATCTCGACGGCTTTTCTGCCTGCCGCGAGATCCGCAAGCATTCGGATGTGCCGATCCTGATGCTGTCCGCCCGCGGCGAGGAATATGACAAGATCAACGGCTTTGAGCTGGGCGTGGATGACTATGTGGTCAAGCCTTTTTCACCCAAGGAGCTGATGCTGCGTGTGGAAGCGATCATGAAGCGCTCGCAGAAGAATGAAGCGCAGCCCGAGATCGACGTATACAAGAGCGAGGGGCTTGAGGTCAACTTTACGGCGCGCCGCGTGTATGTGGACGGCGTGGAGGTCGGACTTTCCCCGAAGGAGTACGATCTGCTGTTCTACATGATCAAGAACAAGGACATTGCCCTGACGCGCGAAAAGCTCATCAACAAGGTATGGGGCTATGACTTTTTCGGCGGCGACCGTACGCTGGATACCCATATCAAGCTGCTGCGCAAGAGCCTCGGCAAATACAGTGAGTACATTGTAACGCTTCGCGGCGTTGGCTATCGGTACAGCGATGGCAACTAATATGACATATCGCGCGCATCGTCCGATGAAGATGCGCGCAAAGCTGTTTGCAACGCTTTCCGCGTTTGTGCTGACCGCGCTTGTGCTACTGTGGAGCTTTCAGGTGCTGCTGCTCGATACTTTCTTTTACCAGATCACCAAAAACCGCATGACGAGTGCGGCGGTGCAGATCGAAGCACTGTATAACGCGGGGGATTCGGATTTTACGCAGAATGTATATGCAACGGCGCTCAACAACGAGTTCTGCATCAGCGTCTTTGGTCCCGACGGCAGACTTTTGACCACGGCGGATGTCGGCGGCGGCTGTATCATCCATGTGGTCGATGACAAAACGCTGAACAAACTGTATCAAAAGGCAGTGGCGAGCGGCGGCGAGTACTTCCACCGTGCGGGACTCACCGGATTTCAGAACGGGGAAGAACGTGCCACGCCGTTTACATCCCGATACAGTGTGCGCGACCGTATTTTATATATTTCGGTCAAGGATACTCCCGGCGGAGCGTTGATCATGCTGTTTGACGCGGCGATCTCGCCCGTAAACATGATCAAGGGCGCACTGACGCTGCAGCTTTTTGTCGTTTCGGTGGCGCTGATGGTTGTGGCGGGACTCATGGCAAATGCGCTCTCGAAAAATCTGTCGCAGCCGATCGCCGATGTAAACCGCGCCGCGAAGAAGCTTACGCAGGGCGAGTACGATGTGGAGTTTACGGGCGAAAGCTATCGGGAAATCTATGAGCTGTCCGACACGCTGAATAAAACGGCGCAGGATCTTAAGCGGACGGATGCCATGCAGAAAGAGCTGATCGCCAACATTTCGCACGATCTGCGCACACCGCTGACGCTGATCACCGGCTACTGCGAGATGATGCGCGATATCGAGGGCGAGAATACGCCCGAGAATATGCAGGTCGTTCTGGATGAGACCGCGCGGCTGTCGTCGCTTGTCAGCGACCTGATCGACCTTTCCAAGTACCAGAGCGGCGCACAGAAGATGGAGATGGAAAGCGTAGACCTTGATTTCTTGATCCTCGAAACCGTAGAGCGCTATCGCAAGCTGATGGTCGGCAAGGATTACACTTTCGTGTATGAGAGTGCGGGACCGACCTTTGTAAACTGCGATAAGAAGCGCATTCTGCAGGTCATTTACAACCTCACCAATAATGCGATCAACTATGCCGGCGAGGATAAGACGGTGATCCTGCGGCTGAGCGTGACCGAGAGCGGACGCAAGCGCGTGGAGGTTATCGACCACGGTGAGGGCATCGCCAAGGAAGACCTGCCGCTGATCTTTGACCGCTATTACAAGGTAGACAAGGTGCACAAACGTGCCGTGACCGGTACGGGACTCGGTCTTTCGATCGTCAAAGGCATCTTGGAGGCGCACGGCGCCGCCTACGGCGTAGAAAGCGAGCTCGGCAAGGGTAGCACATTCTGGTTTGAACTGTAGGAAGATAGAACGTCACGAAAGTCCCCAAGCCTTCCCCTCGAGGGGAAGGTGGTGCGAAGCACCGGATGAGGTGTAGGATGCGACGTAGTCCGCATCCGTGTCCGTAGAGATGTAACATTCATTCGGTAAGGGGAAACGCCGCTGCGGCGGCTACACCTCATCAGCGGTTTACCGCAATGCGACCGCAGGTCGCTATGCTTCCACCTCGAGGGGAAGCCTAAAGAAAACGCACAGGTGTTCCAATGGACACTTGTGCGTTTTTCTATGGCGCGAGGAATGAAATGTTTGCGTTTGTTAAGGTTACGCAGAAACATTGTAGGGCGCGACGTCCTCGACGCGCCGCATGAACCATAGTAAAACGGCGCG
>JAFTOT010000097.1 GCA_017463665.1 Clostridia bacterium
GCGCTTTCGCGCGACTGAATAATTACATTTTCGTTTCGGCTACGCCTTCACTACAATGTAATTATTCAGTAAAAAAGTGTAAACCATGTTCCTTCACATTTTGTAAACCATGTTGCTCTTGACATGATATCCGCCCCTACATTTGGTGGGATGCTATCCCCTACTTTCCGCGCGTATTAAGGCTGCTTTAAGGTTTTTCTTATATACTTACCTGAAGTGAGGTGTTGCCATGAAGATTCTCTATGCAGAGGATGAGATCGCGATGTCGGAGGCGGTCACGGATATTCTTACCTATCATAAATACACCGTGGACGCGGTCTACGACGGGGAAGAGGCGCTTGCCTTTGCCCGCGCGGAGACGTACGACGCGATCATCCTCGACATTATGATGCCAAAGAAAAGCGGCATGGATGTGCTGCGCACGCTGCGCGCCGAGGGATGCAAAGCGCCGATCATTTTGCTGACGGCAAAGGCGGAGGTAGAGGATCGCGTGGAGGGGCTGGACGCGGGCGCGGATGACTACCTGCCAAAGCCCTTTGACATGGGCGAGCTGCTTGCGCGCGTCCGTGCGGTGCTGCGCCGCCGCGAGAATTTCACGCCCGAGGTGATCCCCTGCGGCGATCTGGCGCTCAACATGCAGAGCTATGAGCTCTCCTGCGGCGACCGCTCGTTCGTGCTCTCCAAGATCGAGTACCGCATCATGGAGCTGCTGATGCTGCATCGGGGCATGTACTTTTCCACCGAGGATCTGCTCACCAAGGTATGGGGCTACGACACCGAGTCCGAGATCGGCATTGTGTGGGTGTATATTTCCAATCTGCGCAAAAAGCTGGTTGCGCTGGGTGCGCACGCCGAGATCCGCGTCAAGCGCGGCATCGGCTACATGCTGGAGGAGACAGAATGATCAAAACTCTGCAGAAAAAGTTTACCGCGACCGCGATGATCGCCGTGACCATCCTGCTCTTGGTTTTGCTCGGCGGCATCAATATTGTCAATGCGTGGTCGTCCGCAAAGCAGACCGACAGCCTTTTGCATTTTCTGACCGAAACCGAGGCATCCCCCATGCGGCAGCGTCCCTTTGACAAGCGGGGCGGCGGCTTTTTCGCGCCGCCGTTTGACGAGGATACCAAGATGTCTGCCGTTTACTTTACGGCGCAGACGAACGGGGCGGGGGAAGTGATCCGCGTGGATACCCGCCGCATCGCCACCGTCACCGAGGAGGAGGCGCGCGCCTATGTTGCCTCCGCTGCGGCGAAGGGAAAGACCGACGGCAAGATCGACCGCTTCCGCTATCGCGCAACGCCGCTTGCCGAGGGAGAGGGCACGGTGTATGTCTTCTTGGACGACCTCGACAAGTGGTACTCGATCGCCCGCATCGCGGTGCTTTCGCTGCTGGCGGGACTTGTCTGCTGGGGACTGATGCTGCTGCTCATTGTGCTGCTCTCCAAAAAGGCGATCCGACCGATCGCCGAGAACATCGAGCGGCAAAAGCAGTTTGTCACCGATGCGGGGCATGAGCTGAAGACGCCGATCGCCATTATCCTTGCCAACACCGATGCGCTTGAGCTGCACACGGGGGAGAGCAAATGGAGCCGCAACATCCGCGAGCAGACTACGCGCCTGACGCGCCTGATGCAGAATCTGCTCACGCTGGCAAGGCTGGAGGAGCCGAAAAAGGCGACCGACATCGCCGAGCTGTCGCTCTCCGAACTGCTCGCCGATACGCTTGACATGTTCCGCGAGCCGATGGAGCAGCGCGGACTTACCCTTGCGGAGAATGTTGCGGCGGATGTTTCGGTCCGCGCAAGCCGCGAGCAGATCACGCGCCTGCTTTCCACGCTGTTTGACAACGCGGTGCGGTACGCCGATGAAAATACCGAGGTACAGGTCACGCTCACGGGCGGCGACCGCGGCGCGGTGCTCAGGGTGCAGAATACATGCAGCACGCTGCCCGCCTGCCCACCCGAAAAGCTCTTTGACCGCTTCTTTCGCGGGGATGCGTCCCGCAACGGCAGCAGCGGCGGCTACGGCATCGGACTTTCGGCAGCCAAAGCGATCGCCGAGCAAAACGGCGGCAGCATCACCGCAGAGTACATCGCCACCGACGCGATCTGCTTTACGGTCAAACTGTAAGAAGTATAGAAAAAAGGGAAAAACTTTGCGAAAAGTTTTTCCCTTTGTCTTTTCAAAAATGTGTGTATGTGATAGAGTAGTGGTGGAAAAGGTTTAGCGGCGCGAATGATTTGCGCCTGCGGCGCATGATTTGGCGGCGATGCTGCCATGATTTGGAGCGGCGCTCCATGATTTGAATTGCGATCCTTTATGCCCCGCAGCAATTATACAAGAAAAAGACATTGTATCCGCCTTTGGCGGATACAACCGCGACAGAAGCCAAGGCATCCCTTTTTTAGCAAGTCAGTGTCGCGGTAATCATGCTGTAGGCAAATCATGAGCACGCAGTGCTCAAATCATGCGATCTGCAGGATCGCAATTCATTGTTTACGTGCTCCGCACGTAAACCTATACCAACAGCAGCATCGCTAAGGTCAGCACGATATCCTCGTTGCCTTCTTTGCCGAGGAGGAGGACGATGAGACCGATGAGGAGAAAATCCTCGGTGTCGAAGCCCGCTTTGCCGCGGTTGCGCAGGGCGGTGAGCAGGCAGGTCAGCGGATTTTTGTCCTGCTTTTGGCAGTCGTCGCAGGTGCAGGGGCTTTCCTTCTCCTCTTTTGCGGGCGGCTCGCGGCATTCATGGCATTCTTCTCTCGATCGGGGCGGCTCGTGCATGGACTGCGGCGGGGAGGGCGGCATCGGAACGGGTATCGTCATGGGCATTTCCTGCCGCGGCATCTCCTGCGGTGTGCGACCGTCGCGCGAAAAGGCGATCCCGCTGTAATTTTTCGGTACGCTGACGTACAAGCTACATCACCTCCGATAAAATGTCGATCAGGGACGAGACCTTGATGATATATTCCATCGCCTCGCGGCGATTGTCGGACAGATAGGGCTCCAGAGCCTTGAGCAGTGCGCATCGGCGGGCACTGCTCGTGCGCTGCTTGCCGCCACCGCCACCGCCACCGCCGCCGACGACCGACAGTGCCGCAAGCGGGTTGGCAGACGCGGGTGCGGAGTCGGAACTGTCCGCGCTTGCAGCTGTCGAGGCTTCGGCGGACGGTTTGCCGCCCTGTTCGGCGCGCATTTCTTCCATCACGGGTTTGAGCGCTTCCATGATGCGCGGCAGCTTGGCGGCGATATCGGGATTTTGCAGCAGAGAGGAGAACCCGCCGCCCGAGAGCAGGTCGTTTATGTTCTGTTCACTCATATGTGCACCTTACTGCCCCGAATAGCCTTCAAAAATGTTCTTTGCGTTTGCAAGATCCTCGTCGGTCGCGCTGCGCATGGCACTGCGGAGGGCGTCGAGACTTGCGGCATCGAACTTGGTGTCACCGAGGCTCACACCCGAGGAGGCGGCGATCATACGGATGGCTGCGGACAGCGATTTGTCGTCGAGATTTGCGAGCTGATCCAGCAGGTTTTTATCAATTTTCAAAGCAGTTTCCCCCTTTGTATATTGGTTTGCTAATAATATATGCACAAGGTGGGGCAAAAGATAATTTTTTCGGAAAGGACAAGTTATGGAGATAAGAGAAAAACTTTTTGCGCTTGCGGATGAAAAATACAAGGCGTTTCAATCGAAGCTGCTCCCGACGGTCGCGCCCGAGTGCGTGATCGGCGTGCGCACGCCCGCGCTCCGCGCGTTGGCAAAGGAGATCGCGGGCACGAAAGAGGCGGAGGCGTTCCTCGGACAGCTCCCGCATACCTATTTTGAGGAGAACAATCTGCACGCCTTTTTGCTCTGCCGCATCCGCGATTTTGATAGCTGCATAGCGGCGGTGGATGCGTTTCTCCCGTACGTGGACAACTGGGCGACCTGCGATCAGATGTCGCCGAAGGCACTGCAAAAGGATCTGCCCGCGCTCCGTGCGCAGGCGGAGAAGTGGATGCGCTCGGCGCACCCGTACACCGTGCGCTTCGGCATCGGCATGTTGATGCAGTATTTTTTGGATGCGGAATTCTCCGACGCATATCCGCGTGCCGTCGCGGCGGTGCGATCGGAGGAGTACTATGTGCAAATGATGCAGGCATGGTATTTTGCCACAGCGCTTGCCAAGCAGTACGAAGCGGTACTGCCGTATTTCACCGAGGGGCGCATGGATGCGTGGGTGCAGAACAAAGCCATCCAAAAAGCCATTGAAAGCTACCGCGTCCCCGACGCGCACAAAGCCCACCTGCGCACGCTGAAAAGGAAATGAAAGGTTTAGTGGAGAAAAGGCTCCCTTGCTAAAGGGAGGCGAATGTATGAACCGCAGCAAAACGGCGCGTCGGGACGTCCCGCCCTACAAGTGTTGTTTGTCGCCGTTGTAGCTCCCCTAACGCGCAAAAAAGCCGCCTCGCGGGCGGCTTTTTGTATGCATTTTTATCCGAATATACGCATGCGCATGCTTTTGAGGACGACGCGGCCTTTTTTGTAATAGTAGCGGAGTTTGGCGCGTTTGCGGCACTTTTCGTACATGGCGTCGATGGCGCTCTCGTACTTGTCAATGTCGGTCGAGTACTCGGCACACTTCTTTCTGCAATTCTTGAACTGCAGGCAGTAGGTGAGGCGGTACCACAGGCGGCTCTCGCGCGCATCCTCGCGCTTCCAGTAAGCGTCGAACTGTGCTTTCATCGGCGCGTACATGATCTTGTCCATTTCTTCCTTCGTGATAAGCCCTTGCTCGATCGCCATACCGACGATATCGGTGCCGGGCAGGAAGTTGAGTCCGTGGAGTTGCAGCTCCAGCGGCATGGCGAGCTTTTCGACGAGGTAGTAGGTCTCTTTCAGGTGCTCGATCTTTTCAAACGGGTGCTGGAGCATGAAGTCATAGCTTGCCCAGAATACGCCGCTCTTGCGGATGATCTTGGTCGCCTCGATGACGTCTTCCTGCGTCTCGTAGCGGTGGAAGATCTCCTTGCGGATATAGGGGGAGCCGGATTGGATGCCCATGATGACTTCGGTAAGACCGACCGAGACCAGCTTTTTCAGCTCGTCCACCTTTACCATCTTGGGATGCGACCAGATGGTAAAGGGCAGATGGATATGCTTTTTATACTGCACGATAAATTCGTCGATCCAGCCGGGCGTGTTGGGGAAGATCTCATCGTAGAAGTGTACGAACACCAGCTTTTTCAGCTTTTTCTTTGCCTCGATCAGCTCTGCCATCACGCTCTCGACCGAGCGGGTGCGCACGTATTTGACATCCTTCGGGAACATGCGGTGCAGGTTGATGACGCAGCAGTAGGAGCAGGTGAACGGGCATCCGCGCGAGGCGATGACCTCATAGCTCATGGCGTCGAGCTGCGGATCGCCGTAGCTGATGGTGTCGTTTTCGATATAGCAGGCATCGGCGCACTCGATCGCGGGCAGACCGTACCCGTCGATGTCCTCGAGCAGATCGCCGATGGGGTTGATAACAACTTCGCCGTCCTTTTTATAGCAGAGCGATGGATTGGCGGTGGGATCCTCGCCCGCTGTCATCGCGTTTGCGAGCTTGACCATGGGGATCTCGCCGTCGGCGCGGATGACATAGCTGCCGCCGAGGTCGAGGAATCGCTCGGGGAACATCGAGGCAAACGCACCGCCGAACACGAGCGGATAGCCGAGCGTGCCGAGCTTTTTGCACAGCAGCTCCACGCTCTCGAGGTACATCGAACTCATGACCGACAGACCCACAAAGAGCGGATCGGCGCGGCGGATCTCCTCGGCGCACAGCTCGATCTCCTTTTCGGTTGCGACCTTGGGGTTCTGGCTGTTGAAGCCCTTAAAGAAAATGGTTTTGACCGCGTAGCCTGCTCCCAGCAGTGCGGTTTCCAGATAGCGAACGCCGAGCGCCTTGGTATTGTAAAAGGCGATCAGCACAACTGTTTTTTTGTCAGACATGGGAATATCCTTTCGGACTAATTGAAATATGGAGTGAGCAGGGAGATCAGCTCATGCTTTTTCTCGCAGCCCGTGATCTTGAACATCCGCTTCATGCGGTAGGAGATCACATTCTCGGAGGTGTAGAGCCGCTCGGCGATGCTGGCGTAGGTCTCACCGGCGAGGACGCCCGCGAGGATGCCGCGGTCGAGCTCGTCGCTGCTCAGCAGCAGCGACTCCGCGTTGAAAAAGCTCTTTGCCACGGGATCGGCATAAAAATCGAACAGGGGTGCGGGAGAGGGGGACATCGGCGCGATGATCGTGCCGGGATCGGAATCGAAATTGGTGGAGCCGCGCACGGTGAGGCTGGGGGCGACGCGCACGGTGAGCGTAATGTCGCCGAAGTTCTTCATCAGCGTGGCGTACGCCTGTACTGCCTGCGCGCCGATCGCATTCTGGTCGGCGGCAACGGTGGTGAGCGTGGGCGCGGCGTGCTCGGCGAGCATGGTGGAGAACCCGCAGGAGATCACATAGATATCCTCGGGCACGCGGATGCCGTTTTCTTTCAGCAGGCGCAGCAGCATCAGCGCACTGACATCGTTGACGCAGATGACCGCGTTATGGTTGGTTTGGCTGCGCAGAAAGCTTTTCAGGCAGCCTTCGAGCGAGCCGTTGTTGTAAAAAACACTGTGGCTTTCTTCCTCGCCCTTCATGCGCAGATACTCGACAAAACGATCCTTTTTCAGCATATCGACGGTGGAGTTCGGGTTGACACCGACGAGCGCGATGCGGTCATGTCCGCTTGCCGTGAGGTATCCGACGCATTTTTCGATGGCGTCGCGATAGTTGAGCAGCACGCGGGAGCAGCTGCCCGTGAAATTGTTGGATTCGTAGTTGAGCAGCAGCGTGTGGATGCCGTGCTCGGCAAGATAGCGCAGGTCGCCCGGGGAGCGGTAGATCGAAAAGCCGATGTAGAGGAGAACACGCTTTTCCCCTTCGGCAAACACCTTGTCAAAGTCGATCTCGGTGACAGAGGCAGCTTCAATATATTCCGCGGTATACCGTTTGCGCAGGATCTCTGCGGCGACCGCCTTGAGCGACTGGACGGACCAAAAGGATTCTTTGTATTCGGGCAGTACGTAGATCTTGATACGCAAGGAAGCACCTCCTTTTTCTGAAATTCGGCTAAGATTGCTTCATATATCGGTTGAGCAGGGAGATCAGCTCGCCTTTTTTCTGGCAGCCCGTGATCTTGAACATTCTTTTGATGCGGTAGGAGATCACGTTTTCGGAAGTGTAGAGCCGCTCGGCGATACTCGGGTATGTCTCGCCCGCAAGGAGACCGTCGAGGATCCCCTGATCGAGTTCGTCGCTGCTGTGCAGCAGGGCTTCCGCGCTGAAAAAGCTCTTGACGTCGGGATCGGCGTAAAAATCGACGCCGGGGGTGGGGGAATTACACGGCGGGAAAATCACGGTGTCCGGATCGGGATCGAAATTGGTGGACCCGCGCACGGCGATCTTGGTTCCGATGCGGACGGTCATGGCGATATTGCCGGGATTCTTCATCAGCGTTGCGTATGCTAAAACGGTCTGTCTGCCGATCTCGTTTTGATCTCCGACGATGGTCGTGATCGTGGGGGCGGAGCGCTCGCTGAGGATCATGGAGCAGCCGCAGGAGATGATATAGATGTCCTCGGGCACGCGCACGCCGATCTCGCCGAGGCGGTGGAGCAGCGTCAGCGCGACGACATTGTTCGTGCAGATGATCGCGTTGTAGCGGGAACGCTCGGCAGCAAATTTTGAAAAGCACTCGCTGATCGAGCCGTAGTTATAGTAGATATCGCGGGAGGGATCGGCGCCGAGGTCGCGCAGGTATCCGGCAAAGGATTCTTCCTGAACGCTGTCGGTGGAGGAACTGGGGTTGACACCGACGAGCGCGATGCGGTCATGCTTGTTTGCAACAAGGTATCCGATGCATCTTTCCATGGCATCGCGGTAGTTGAGCAGCACCTTGGAGCAGCTGCCCGAGAAATTGGCGCTGCCGTAGTTGATCAGGAGCGTGTGTATGCCGTGTTTGGTCAGGTAGATCAGATCGCGGCGGGAATCCTTCTTGGAATAGCCGATGTAGAGCAGTACCCTTTTTTCATCGGGGGCAAAGACCTTGTCGAAATCGATCTTCGTGACTGCATCGACATCAAGGTATTCTGCGGTATGTCGTTTGTGCAGAATTTCTGCGGCGATCGCTTTCAGACATTGATTTTGCAAAAAGGATGTCTTAGCCTCGGGACACACATAAATTCTGATATGCAGAAAAACCCCTCCTTTCAAGATTTGTTACGGAATCAAGATTCTTTCATATACGGGGACAGCAATGCCACCAGCTCGCTCTTTTTCTGGCAGCCGGTGATCTTACACATGCGTTTGATGCGGTAGGAGATCACATTCTCCGAGGTGTAGAGCCGTTCGGCGATGCTCGGATAGGTCTCGCCGCCAAGGATCCCGTCGAGGATGCCGAGGTCGAGCTCATCGCTGCTAAGGAGCAGTGACTCGGCGCTCAGCGCCGACTGCGCATCGGGATCCGCGAAGAAGTCCACGTTCGGGTAGGCGGTGATCTGCGGGGAGAAGATGTCGATGCCGGGATTGGGATCGAAATTCGTCGAGCCACGCACGGTCAGCTTTGCCGCGACTTTTACCGTCATGGCGATGTCGCAGGGGTTTTTCATCAGGTTGGCATAGGTGAGGATCGCCTGTCTGCCGATCTCATACTGATCCGCCGCGATCGTGGTGATGGTGGGGGTGGAACGCTCGGCAAGCATGGTCGAGCCGCCGCAGGAGGTGATGTAGATATCCTCGGGGACACGCACGCCGCTTTCCTTGAGCATACGCATCAGCGTCAGCGCGGTGACATCGTTTGCGCAGATGACCGCGTTGTAGTCTGTGCGGTTTTCGGCAAATCTGGTGAAGCAGTTGCTGATGGAGCCGTAGTTGTAGTAGATATCGCGGGACGGGTTGCCGCCGCGCTCGCGAAGATACTCCACGAAGAACTGATCCTTGAGCATATCGGTGGAGGAGTTCGGGTTGACACCGAACAGCGCGATGCGGTCATGGCGGTTTGCCACGAGATAGCTGATGGTCTTCTGCATGCCGTCCCGATAGTTGAGCAGCACCTTGGAGCAGCTGCCGGAGAGGACGGAGGACTCATAGTTGAGCAGCAGAACATGGATACCGAGACCTGTGAGATACTTCAGATCGTGCGGCGTGCTGGTCAGCGAATAGCCGATATAGAGCAGTACGCGCTTTTCGTACCCTGCAAATTCAGCATCAAAGTCAATGTCCGTGACATACGGAACCTTGATATATTCCGCAGTATACCGTTTGCGTGTGATTTCAACACTGACCGCTTTCAGCGAAAGACTTGCCCAAAAAGAATCCTGCGATTCGGGATGAACGTAGATCTTGATACGCAAGAGATCACCTCCGTGGAAAAAGTGAAGAGTGAAGAGGTATGGAAGACTTTTGCGCCTTTGGCGCAAAAGTCATTTTCTTAGTTTTTGAGGGAATGGATGGGCGCGGGGATTCTGCCGCCGCGGGCGATGAATTTCTCGCAGGAGACGGGATTTACGCGCATAACGGGTGCATAGCCGAGCAGACCGCCGAATTCGACCTTTTCGCCGACGCCCTTGCCGGGTGCGGGAATGACGCGGACGGCGGTGGTCTTGTTGTTGACCATGCCGATGGCGATCTCATCGGCGATGATGCCGCTGATGGTCTCGGCGCTCGTGTCGCCGGGGATGCAGATCATGTCCAGACCGACCGAGCAAACGGCGGTCATTGCTTCGAGCTTTTCGAGCGTCAGTACGCCGCTCTCGGCTGCTGCGATCATGCCCGCATCCTCGCTGACGGGGATGAACGCGCCCGACAGACCGCCCACATGGCTCGATGCCATGACGCCGCCCTTTTTGACCGCGTCGTTGAGCATGGCGAGCGCCGCCGTGGTGCCGGGGCCGCCGCAGACTTCGAGTCCCATGGATTCGAGGATGCATGCCACGCTGTCGCCGATGGCGGGCGTAGGTGCGAGCGAAAGGTCTACGATGCCGTAGGGCACGTCGAGACGTTTGGAAGCTTCATATGCGACGAGCTGACCGACACGGGTGATCTTAAATGCGGTCTTCTTGATGACGTCGGCAAGCGCGGAGAAATCGCAGTCGCCTGCGCGGCGGATCGCCTTTTCCACAACGCCGGGGCCGCTGACGCCGACATTGATGACGCAGTCGCCCTCTCCCGTGCCGTGGAATGCACCCGCCATAAAGGGGTTGTCATCCACTGCGTTTGCAAAGACGACCAGCTTTGCACAGCCGATCGCGTCGCGGTCAGCCGTTTTTGCCGCGGCTGCCTTCACGGTTCTGCCCATGCGTGCCACGGCATCCATGTTGATGCCCGCGCGCGTGGAGCCGACGTTGACCGAGGAGCAGACCATGCCCGTCTCTGCCAATGCGTCGGGGATCGATTCGATCAGCGCGTCGGCACCGCGGGTCATGCCCTTCTGTACCAGCGCCGAGTAGCCGCCGATAAAATTGATGCCGAGGTCGCTTGCGGCGCGGTCGAGCGTCTTTGCGATCTTGATATAGTCGTCGGGGCCTGCCTTGCCGCCGATGTAGGAGATCGGCGTGACCGACACGCGCTTGTTGACGATCGGAATACCGTACAGCTTTTCGATCTCGTTTGCGGTGGGGACAAGGTCCTTTGCCTTGGTCATCAGCTTGTCATAGATGTTCGCGCAGAGCTTGTCCACATCGTCGCTGACGCAGTCGTAGAGCGAAATGCCCATCGTGACCGTGCGCACGTCCAGGTTCTCCTCGCGGATCATATTGATAGTCTCTAAGATATCTTGGGTATTGATCATGGTATTGGTTCCTTAATGTATGGTATTGATAGTGGATGATTTGCGCCTATGGCGCATGATTTGATGCGTTGCATCATGAATTGACGCACGCGCGTCATGATTTGAATTGCCCGGCATGCCGCAGGCAAATCATGGAGCGTAGCGAGAAATCATGAACACGCAGTGTTCAAATCATGCACCGTCAGGGGCAATTCATTGATGCTTTGCCCACGGGCAAAGCATCATATCTTATGCATTGCGTCGAAAATATCTTCGTGCATGCAGCGGATCTCGAGGCCGGTGTTCTTGCCGAGGTCGCTGAGTGCATCCGAAAAAGCGGCGAAATCGGCTTTCAGCCCGTCGATGTCGGCGATCATGATCATGGCGAAATACTGATCCAGTACGCTCTGCGTGATCTCTGTGATGTTCGCGCCGTATTCCGCACATTTTGTGCTGACAGTGGCGATGATACCTACCTGGTCCTTACCGATAACCGTAATAACTGCTTTCATAGTTGTGGTTCTCCAATTTAATGCTAAATTTATAACAATTCTATTTTACTATAAAACTGCGGAATATTCAATAAGAAATCCGCAAAAATATTGAAATTGCGACGCTTCTATGCTATACTAAACTGAATAAGTATGGAGGTTTGCATATGTACGAGCATGATTTTTGCGAATACGCGGTGGAAAAAAAGAAAGAGGGGCGCTATCTCGGCATGCTGTGCCTGTCGGTCGTGCTGGCGATCGTGTTTGTCGTCCTGTTTTTTTGGATGATCCTTCCCGCTGCAGGCTTTACATTCGGACTCCTCATTTTCGCAGCCGTATGCCTTGCACTCTGGTATCTATCGCGCTTCACGTTTATTGAATACGAATACACCCAGACCGGCAGCATGCTGGATTTTGCCGCGGTGTATTCCAAGCAGTATCGCCGCGAAAAGCTTTCGGTCGATCTGAAAAAGAGCGGCAGACGCGTTGCGCCCTACAAAGGCGGAAAGATCGAGGGCGGCTTTTCGGTAAGCTCCACTCTGGATTTTCGCTCCTCTGCCTCGGCGGAGAACGCCTATGTCCTCGTGTACGAGGAAGAAAAAACGCAGAAAGCCGTTCTTTTTGACGCGACAAAGCGACTGGTGCAGAATATTTATCATCAGGTGCCGTCGATCACGGTGCTGTCGGACGAGCTGCCGGAATAAGGCAAGGTTTCGCACTTTGTGCGCAACCTTGCAGTGAAATAAATCCGTGTGCGCGGATTTGTGAAATCCGCCTGCGGGCGGGTGAAATCGATACCTGCGGTATCGGTGAAATATGCCGCTTGGCGGCATGTAAAGGTAGCAAATCGTCATAGACGATTTGCGGGGGATCTTTTAAAAAGTCTGCCCTTGTCATCCTTGAGAAAGCATCCCCGTCGCCTTGAACATTTTCCCGCGTTCTTCTATTCATATCTCCACATTTTCACCTCATATGTTTTTATGAGGTGGTTTGTTTGAAAAAAGTTGTTTTACTTTCGCTTGTTTGCGTGCTGTTTTGCGCTTGTGCGGCGGTGCCGCAGGCGCCGGCGCTTGCGGGAACGGATTTTACTGCCGAACTTGCCTTTACGCTGGACGGCATAGAGTACGCAGCGGACTATACGCGGGACGCGGGCAGCGAAACGCTCGCATTTTCCGCGCCCGAGAGTCTGTGCGGTATGACTGCCGTGCGGGGGACGGACGGCGCGGTCACGGTCACGATCGGTGACCTGACCTATGTTGCCGAGGCGGCGGACGGGATGTTTGCGTTTACGCGGCTGTTTTCCATGCCCCGCGATGCGCTGCGCTATGTGTCCGAGACGGACGGCGTGCGCTGCTTTTCGGGCAGCGACGGCGCGGACAACTGCACATTGTACACCGATACGGACGGGCTGCTCCTGCGCCTGTGCGGCACGGTCGGCGGCAGAGAATACGATATACAGGTTTTAGATTTTGATGAAAGGAGTGATCCACAGTGACCGAAAAGAATCTTGCGGAGATCGACGTGGCTGCCCTGCAACACAATTTTCAGTATCTGCGCGATAAAATACAAGCCGCATCGCCCGTGACTGAGCCGATGTGCGTGGTCAAGGCGGACGCCTACGGACACTCCGCAGAGATCTGCGTCCCCGCGCTGTTTGCGGCGGGTGCGCGGCATTTTGCCGTCTCCAGCATTGAGGAAGCAGAGCAGATCTATGAGATCCTCGATGCGAAAAACTGCGTGGCAAAAAGCATTCTGATCCTCGGCTATACCCCTGCGGAATATGAAAATGTCAAGCTGCTCGCAAGACATAAGATCACGCAGGCGGTTTATTCGCTCGAATATGCAAGGGCGCTTTCGGAGTCGCTCTGCGCTCTGCGGGAGAGCGACGTGCTCGGCAGTGAGGATATCATCCGCTGCCATATCAAGCTCGACAGCGGCATGAACCGTCTCGGCTTTGACACCCATGCCGAGGCGGCGGAAAACACCGTGCGCGAGATCTGCTCGGTGGCGGAGCTGTGCGGCATCCGCATCGACGGTATCTTTTCGCACTTTGCCTGCGCCGATGAGGACGATATCGCCATGTCGAAGGCACAGTTTGACCGCTATGACGCGGTGGTAAAGGACTGTGAAGCGGTAGGCGTGCATTTTGCGACCAAGCATATCTGCAACAGCGCGGGTGCGCTGCGTTTCCCCGAAATGTATCAGGATATGGTGCGGCTCGGCATCGTGCTCTACGGTCTTTCCCCCTCGGAGGAGGCAAAGGACGATGGACTCATTCCCGTGATGCGTCTGAAAAGCCGCATTGCCCATATCCATACGCTGCACGCGGGCGACTGCGTCAGCTACGGCGCGGAATTCTGCGCCGACAGGGAGATGACCGTCGCGACCATCCCGATCGGCTATGCCGACGGCTTTCTGCGCGGCTACAAAAACGGCGGTACCGTCATCGCGGGCGGCAAGGCGGTGCGTTTGCTCGGCAGAGTCTGCATGGATCAGTGCATGGTCGATGTCACCGATACCGATGTTGCGGTCGGCGACTATGTCTACGTCTTCGATGCCAGCGGCGAAAACCTGCGCCGCCTCTGCAAAGCCGCCGGCACCATCAACTACGAAGCCATCTGCCTCATCAGCAAACGCGTCAAACGCGTGCAGATATAAAATCGCTCCGCGATTTTATTTCCTTCACTCGTGCGAAGCGCGAATATCACTCGCACCAAAGGTGCGAATATCACTTGCGCGAAGCGCAAATATCACTCGCCGAAGGCGAATATCACTGTAACAAGATTTGCTCTGCAAATCTTGTTACAACACACGAAAGGGGGTTGTCCGTATTACCAAAAGAGGCACAATCATGCTTGTATGCATCATGCTCGGTGCGATCCTGCTCGGCACGCTGCCGTATATGATCGTTTCTTTGTGCGAGCGCGATGCCGAAGCGGAAAAAGAGGACAACCGCCTGGAGCGCGAAGCGATGGCATCCATCCTGCCGCCCGAGCGCATCGAGGAGGATGTCGAGGGCTTTGCATTGCGCATCCTCTGCGACAAGGAAGCCGCCGAGGTCTTCGCCGCTGCGGGCGACACCTCGACCACCCTTTCCGCAAACGCGGCAAAGCGCAACGAGCATCTCTCTGTGGAAACGGGATCGGCACTGCTGGTGACGGTCACTGATGATTTTGTAAAAACCGCCAAAGAGGACATCCTCTCGGGCGATGATCGCTATAATCTGTACGCGGCGGACGCCGCAGGTTCGCTCTCCGCTCTGCTCTCGGCAGGCTACCTCGCCGATGTGTCGGACAGCGCGTATATCCGCGCCGAAAAGGCGTGGTTCGACGGCGATATCATGGACGAGCTCTCGATCTACGGCGGCAAATACCTGATCTCTTCGTCAACGGCAGATGCGCGTTCGAGCGCGGCTGCCATCGTATATAACCGATCCATCGCCGACAGCGTCGAATTGCCGTTTGCGGACGGACAGACGCTTGTTTCGCTTGCACTGGCGGGCGAATTCACCGTGGAGACGCTGCTCGCGGCGAGCCGTGCGGCATACACCGTGCCCACCGAGGAGCAGAGACGGCTCGCCGAGTCGTACGGTGACGGCGTGTTTTACGGCTTTGGCTATGGAGACGAGGATGTTTTCCCGCTCTACTTCGGCGCGGGCGGTAGTTTCGTCCTGACGGAAGAGGATACGCTCTCAATCGTGTCGCTTTCCGCCCTGCGCGAGTGCCTTTCCGCCGTGAAAACGCTCACTGCGGATGAGACCGCCACGCCGAATCCCTATGCGTTCGGCGAGGGCGCGGCGCTTTTCTCTGTACATAAGCTCTCGGAGATCGCAAAGACCCGTGGAACGATCACGAACATCGGCATCCTTCCGCTGCCGAAACGGTCGGCGGAGGACGACTATCACAGCTATATCGACCTTGCGCACACGACCATGCTCGCCATCCCCCAAAATGCTTCGGACAAGGTCAAGATCGAGTATCTGGTCAGCCGCATGGCGTTTCTGTCCTACGGATACATTGAACCGGTACTGCGCGAGCAGGTCACGGCGGGACATGCGGACGATGAGCGGATCCTTTCGCTGATCGCGGACAGTGCCGCATGCGACCTCAGTGCATTGTTCGGCTACGGCGACATCGGCGGTCTGCTCGCCGATACGCTCCGCGAGGGCGACGGCAGACTGGCGATCCACTACTACAACCGAAAAACACTCTACGAAAAGGCGCTTTCGATCATCGAAAAAAGACTCGTCGCAGAGCAAGAATAGAAATCATACAGGAACTTATAAATAGAAGGAGTTTTGAATCATGGCACAACTTTTAAATCAAAACGACAACCGTACGGCGCGCTGCGCCGAATTTTCGGCAAAGGACATCGGCAGAGAAGTCTGCGTGATGGGCTGGGCACAGCGTCAGCGTGACCTCGGCTCGCTCATTTTCATTGACCTGCGCGACCGCTCGGGCATTCTGCAGCTCGCATTCGACGAAAACACCGACCGCGAGGTATTTGACACCGCGTTCTCGGTCAGAAGTGAGTTCGTCCTTCTGGCGAAGGGCACCATCCGCGCACGCGGAGAGGGCGCTGTCAACAAGAACATTCCCACCGGTGAGATCGAGGTCGCGGTCAAGGAGCTGCGCATCCTCGCGTCCGCACAGACACCGCCTTTCGCGATCGAGGAGAACAGCAACGTTCGCCCCGAGCTGCGTCTGACCTACCGCTATCTCGACCTGCGCCGCCCCGACCTGCAGGGCAACATCATCGCGCGCTCCAAGATCTCCAAGATCGCACGCGATTACTACGCCGACAACGGCTTTATCGACATTGAGACCCCCGATCTGATCAAGCCCTCGCCCGAGGGCGCGCGCGACTACCTCGTACCCAGCCGCGTACATCCCGGTAAGTTCTATGCGCTGCCCCAGTCGCCCCAGCTCTACAAGCAGCTTCTGATGGTTGCGGGCTTTGACCGCTACTTCCAGATCGCACGCTGCTTCCGCGATGAGGACCTGCGCGCAGACCGCCAGCCCGAATTTACCCAGATCGACGTGGAAATGTCCTTCGTCAAGCAGGATGACGTCATCGCCGTGACCGAAGGCTTCCTCAAGAAGCTGTGGAAAGAAATGCTCGATATCGACATCGAGACGCCTTTTTTGCGCATGGAATATAAAGAAGCCATGGAGCGCTTCGGCTCGGATAAGCCCGACCTGCGCTTCGGCTTTGAGCTGAAAAACCTCTCCGACATCGTTGCGGGCACCGAATTTAAGGTCTTCGCAGGCGCAATCGCAAACGGCGGCAGCGTCCGCGCGATCAATGTCAAGGGCGGTGCAGCCTTCTCCCGCAAGGAGATCGACGCACTCGCCGAGTTCGCAAAATCCTACCGCGCAAAGGGTCTTGCATGGACGAAAATGGCAAACGGAGAAGTTTCTTCTTCGTTTGCAAAGTTCCTCAGCGCCGAGGAGAACGCCGCGATCGCAGAGCGCATGGAGCTGTGCGACGGCGACCTGATCCTCGTCTGCGCAGACAAGGACACCGTTGTATTTGACACGCTGGGCGCGCTCCGCGTACACTGCGCAAAGAAGCTGAACCTGCTCGATCCCCGCGACTTCAAGTTCATGTGGGTGACCGACTTCCCGCTCTTTGAGTACTCCGAGGAGGAGAACCGCTACTGCGCAAAGCACCATCCTTTCACGATGCCGAATCCCGAAGACCTCGACAAGATCGAGAGCGATCCCGCTAACTGCCGCGCCATTGCGTATGATATCGTGCTCAACGGCACCGAGCTCGGCGGCGGTTCCATCCGTATCCACGATGCCGACATCCAGAGCCGCATGTTCAAGGCGCTCGGCATTTCCGACGAGGACGCACAGGAGAAGTTCGGCTATCTGGTTGAAGCCTTCAAGTACGGCGTACCCCCGCACGGCGGTATGGCGTTCGGTCTCGACCGTCTGGTAACGCTTCTGCTCGGTCTCGAGGATATCCGCGACGTTATCGCTTTCCCGAAGGTGCAGAACGCATCCGAGCTGATGAGCAAGGCACCCGGACTGCCCGATCCCAAGGCGCTCGACGAGCTTTGTCTCGCCGTAACGAAGACCGAGGACGATGCGCAGTAAACCCACCGATCTCTGCGGCATTTTGGTGCTGGATAAGCCGAGCGGCTTTACCTCGCACGATGCCGTCAGCAAAATGCGCAAGCTCTTTGATACGCGGCAGATCGGGCACACCGGCACGCTCGACCCGATGGCGACGGGCGTGCTGCCCATCCTCTGCGGCAGGGCGGTCAAGGCGTCCGAGTATCTGAGCGCGCACGATAAAGCGTATGAAGCGACCTTCACGCTCGGCAAAGTCAGCGACACGGGTGACACCGACGGCGAAGTGCGCGATACGGGCGCGCCGATTCCCACCGAGGAAGCGGTGCTTGCCGCCGCGGCTGCCATGGTGGGGGCGCGGATGCAGACGCCGCCGATGACCTCGGCGATCAAGGTTGCGGGCAAAAAGCTCGTGGATTACCAGCGCGCGGGCGAGACCGTAGAGGTCGCGCCGCGCCCCATCGAGATCTATCGCTGCGAGGCAGAGAAGATCACCGACACCGAATACCGACTTTCGCTCGCGGTCTCCAAGGGCACCTATGTCCGCACGGTCATCACCGAGATCGGTGACACGCTCGGCTGCGGCGCGGTGATGTCCTCGCTCCGCCGCACGGTGAGCGGCGCATTTGACCTCACGGCGGCGCATACGCTCAGCGAGCTTGAAGCAATGGAGCCGTCCGAGCGCGCAGCGCTGCTGCTGCCGATTGAGAGTGCGTTTACCGACCTTGCGGCGGTGCGCCTTGCCCCCTTTTTCGCGCGTCTCTGCCGCAACGGCTGTGAGATCTATCAGAAAAAGATCGGCACAAAGCTGCCCGACGGCACGCGTGTGCGCCTTACGGACGAGAGCGGCTTTTTCGGCATCGGCGAGGTGCGCGCGTATGAAAAAGGCAGCGCGATCAAAATGGTGAAATTGCTTTCGTTGTAATATCGATGGTGTTCGTTTGCTTTTGTAGGGACCGACCTCCCGGACGGTCCGTGAATGTAAGCTGAAATAATTGCATGGTTTTGGCGATAGTTTGAAGCAAGGCGAATAGCATAAACGAAGTTTACTTTGTTGCCTTTCGGACCGTCGAGGACGTCGGTCCCTACAAGGTTACGGTAAGATACGCACCTTGTGGCAACAGATTCTATTCCAATTTTCATAAAGAGGAAAAAGATACAAAATGCAGAAACGCACAGACTATAACGGCGTAACTTATTTTTATTCGGAGGGGCTCTACCCCGTGCGCCACGGCTTTTCCACCCGCCTCGGCGGTATGTCAAAGCTCGCGCATACAAAGTCGCTCAACCTCGGCTTTTACCGCGGCGATCCGGATATCATTGTAAAAAAGAATATGGAACGCTTCTGCGAGGCGGTCGATGTCGATCCCGAGACGCTGGTCATCATGCCGCAGATCCATTCGACGAACGTGATCGTGGTGGATCGCGAGATGGGTGGTCACGGTATCTATACCCCCGCTACGTTTGAGGGAGATGCGCTCGTAAGCTGTTCCAAGGGCACGGCGCTCGGCGTTCGCGTCGCCGACTGCGTGCCGATCCTGCTTGCCGATCCCGGCGCGGGCGTGATCGCCGCGGTGCATGCGGGATGGCGCGGCACGGTCGGCAACATCGTGGGCAAGACGGTGCAGAAGATGTGCTATCTCGGCGCATCCGCCGAGGATATCCGCGCCGCGATCGGTCCGCATATCTCCATGGCAAACTACGAGGTGGGCGAGGAAGTCGCAAAGCAGGTGCTTGCCGCCGTCGGCGAGGACTCGCTGACCTTTGCACATCTGCGCCCGTCCGAAAACGAGGGTAAATTCCTCTGCGGGCTCGGTGCAGTCAATAAGACGCTGCTCCTCAAGGCGGGACTGCGCGAGGAGCATATCGACCTCTCGACCGCGTGCACCTATGCCGACAGCGAGCTCTTCTATTCGCACCGAAGAATGGGTGAGAAGCGCGGTACCATGATGGGAATCATTGCAATTTAGAACAGCCAAGTTTAACCGCTGTCTGCCTAAGTATCCGCCGTGTTTTATCAAAACCGCGGGCACGCATTGCCCGCGAGGCGGAGACAAGCCGCGACAGAACCGAAAGTTGGGGCAGCAGACGGTGGGAGTCGCGATTCGCACCGACGCATGGGCGAAAAACGCGGTACCATGATGGGAATCATTTCTATTTAAGATACGTAAAGGGAAAAACGGATGATGAAGAAAGTATTGTCTGCACTTCTGGTGCTTCTCATGCTGCTGCTGTTTTTTGCGGCTTGGCGGTATGCAGACACGGATTACAGGATGGCGAAAACGCTGGACACGTTCGGAACTACCGCCGCCACCACCGGCCGATCTCCCGAGACAACGGAGCTGCCCGAGACGACCGCCGTCGCTGAAACCACGGCTGCGGTCACTGCCGATACGCAAGGCTCACGCGACGAGACAGAAGCACCCGATATGGTACTGCTGTTCGGCGGCGATGTCAATCTGGATGCCGATTACAGTGCATGGTCGGTGTATGCCGCAGCACAGAAAGATCTCTCGGCGTGCATTGACCGCCCCTTGCTTGCCGAGATGCAAAATGCCTCGATCTTTATGGTCGGCAATTTGTTTGCCTTTACCGACAGCACACAGTCGGAAAACAAGCGGTATACTTTCCGCACCTATGCCGAAAATGTTTCGGTGTTGCAGCAAATGGGCGTGGATATCGTTTCGCTGGCGAACAATCATGTGTATGACTTCGGCGCGGTGGGGCTCACCGACACGCTTCTGGCGCTGAACAACGGCGGCATCATCCATGTCGGCGCGGGCGAGAACAGCACCGAGGCGGCGCGCGTGCGCTACGGCATGTATAACGGTCTGCGCATCGCTTATACAGCGGCTATGCGCTCGGAAAAATACATCAACACACCCGAGGCGACCGAAAGCAGCTCCGGCGTGATGAAGATGTACACGCTCGATGCCTACCTCGAGGTGATCCGCGGTGCCGCGGCACAGTCGGATTTTGTCGTTGCCTATGTGCACTGGGGCACCGAGAATTCCCTTACGCTCGAGCAGGAGCAGATCGACGGCGCGCATGCGCTGATCGACGCGGGCGCCGATATCGTTATCGGTTCGCACACGCACACCCTGCAAACGGTGGAATATTATAACGGCAAGCCGATCTTTTACAGCATCGGCAACTTGTGGAGCGACGTGCAGCAGACCGAAAGCGCGCTGGTCAAGGTGACGCTGTCGGGCGACGGCGAGGTCAAGGCGCTCGAACTGATCCCCTGCGAAAACGACGCGGGCATCACGCGTCCCGCCTCGGACGTGAACCGCGCAGCGATCTTTGCAAGGCTGAATCAGTCCGCTACCGCCTCCGTCTCCCCCGAAGGCATTGTCCGTGAAAAGAAATAAGAGCAAAAAATCAGCCGCAACGGGATCCGTTGCGGCTGATTTTATAATACGTATAAATAGACCGAGAAATAGTGCAGGATGGAACCCGCGAGGACAAAGAGGTGCCAGATGGAATGCATGTAGCGCACCTTTTTGAGACTGTAGAAAATGATGCCGATGGTGTACAGCACGCCGCCCGCGAGCAGCAGGGCGAGTCCCCCGGGAGCAAGGCTTGCGATCAGCGTTTTACTTGCGACCACGATGCACCAGCCCATCGCCACATACAGCACCATTTCGACCTTGTGAAAGCGCTCGAGCATGATCGCGTCAAATACAATGCCGATGGCGGTGAGTGCCCACAGGATGCAAAGCAGCACCCAGCCGACCGTGCCGCGCATGATGACCAGCAGATAGGGCGTGTATGTGCCCGCGATCAGAAGAAAGATCGTGGCGTGGTCGAAGATGCGGAAGACCTTTTTCGCTTTGTCGGGCGTGAGCGCGTGATACAGTGTGGACATCGTGTACAGGATCACCAGTGAAGCGCCGAAGATCGCCGCTGCGACGATCGCGTACATATCGCTGCTGTGTACGGCACGCACCACCATCGTGACCAGCGCCGCCACCGAAAGCCCCGCGCCGATCCCGTGCGATACCGCGCTGCAGATTTCCTCGCCTACCGTATATCGTCTTTTTTTGACAAATTCACTCATACAAACACCTCATCTGGTTTTGAAAACTATATTATCATGTTTTAAGGCGCATGTCAATAGGATTGCCACTTTTTTCGGAAAGGAAACGGTATATACTGCGGTAAAGGAAAGATCGGCGTAGGGACATACTTCTCCCCGAAAGATCCTTCGCTGCGCATCCCCCGTCTGTCATTCTCGAGCGTAGCGAAGAATCTTGACGGGGGGATGCTTCGCTCAGGATGACGCGCGGGGGTGCTTGTTCGCAAGTCTGAAAATCGCAAAAACATGTCCGTTTGGCACATTGTTATTCCATTTCGCAATACGGTATAATGTATCTGTGGGTCTACAATGCAGAGAGGGAGAAAACACGATGAAGATCACTTTTTGTAAGGTACCGGCTGTTCTGCTCTGCATGCTCCTCCTGACCCATAAAAGGTGAAAACCGCAAAAATGATCTTACGGACTGTTGGTGCGACTGTGTTCAGTCTTCTCCCTTGGGCAGAACATCTGACAAAATACTTCGACAACCAACTGCTGCGCGGGTATGGACTGCATTGGGGCAGCGCATATCGCGTAAATATGAGGTGACTATGAAAACAAAAAAACCGAACATCCTGGTGGTTGGCAGCTTTGTCGTCGATCAGGTCATGACTACGGGCGTATTCCCCGCCGAGGGACAAACGGTGATCGGTGAGGCGTTTTCCAAAGCGCCGGGCGGCAAGGGCGCAAATCAGGCAGTGCAGATGGCACGGCTGGGTGCGTCGGTCACCATGGTCGGCAAACTTGGCAGAGATGCAAACGGCAAAGATATGCGCGCCGCTTGTGAGGCGGCGGGGCTGGATATGCGACATGTCGCATTGGATGAGACAACGCCGACCGGCTGCGCGGTGATCGTGCTCCAAGAGCTGGACGGCGCGATGCAGAATCGCATCATCGTGTATCCCGGTGCGAATATGACGATCACTCCCGAGGATGTGGCATTCTTAGAGGAAGAGATCGCAAACTATGATCTTGTGGTCCTGCAGCTCGAGATCCCCATGGAGATCAACGAGCTTGTGGCAAAATATGCGCAGGACAAGGGCGTACCGGTATTTCTCAATACGGCACCCTGGGCACCGCTCTCGGACGAGTTCCTTTCGCGGTTGACCTATATCTCGCCCAATGAGACCGAGGCGGAGGGACTGACGGGCATACATATCGCAAGACACGGCAGAAAGGTAGACCTTGATGCGGCGAAATGCGCGGCGGACAGCTTGATCGGCCGCGGTGCGAAGAATGTGCTGATCACGCTCGGTGCGGCGGGTGCCGCCATGTTCGGAGACACGGGCGAGCAGTATTCCCCCGCGGCAAAGGGCATCACGGCAGTCGATCCCACCGCCGCAGGCGACTCGTTCATCGGCGGCTTCTGCTATTCGATCTGCTGCGGCAAGAGCGCAGAGGAGGCTTTGCGCTTCGCAAACCATACGGCGGCGATCACGGTATCGCGCATGGGCGCAATACCGTCACTGCCGACCTTGGAAGAGGTGGACGCGCTGCTCGCGATGAGCACCGAGGAGGAAGACGGCATCGAGCATACCTGCCGATCTGCATACGATCGTTTCCTCGCTGTCGCGTCTGCCGAAACGAAAAAGCAGATCGAGAAAATGGAGTATGATGTCATTGTCGATGCCGCAAAAATGATCCGCGCGGCAGAGCAGGCAGGCGGCAGGATCCATATCTCGGGCATCGGCAAGTGCTCCTATGTCGCAGGCTATATGGCATCGCTGATGTCCTCCACGGGCACGCCGACCTATTTCCTGCACGGCACGGAGGCGGTGCATGGCTCCTGCGGTCAGCTCAGAGCCGACGACCTCGTGATCTTCATTTCCAACAGCGGTGAAACGCAGGAAATGAAAGCCGCGGTGCTTGCCATCAAGAACAACGGATGCCGCGTGATCGGCGTATCGGGTTCTTGCGAATCGTGGCTTGCAAAGACAAGCGATCTGCACCTGCTTGCCAAGGCGGAAAACGAGGGCGGACCGATGAATCGCGCCCCGCGCATGTCGATCTTTGCCGAAACGCTGGTGCTGCAGGCGCTCAGCGTCGTGCTGCAGGAGAACTACGGCGTAACACCTGCGCAGTATGTCAAGTGGCACCCCGGCGGCAAGCTCGGTCAGCTTCGCGACGGAGAAAAATAAACAGCAAAAAGGACTTCCCGTGTGTGGGAAGTCCTTTTTGCTGTCCGGATCTGCTTGACTATGCGTAAATTTTTCGACAGACCGTTTTATAAAAACTCTGCTCGTTATTTGTTTTTAACAATTCTGTTATTGCTTAAAATTTATTCTTTGTGCTATTTTAATATTGTAAAATAAACAAAGCTACGAAAAGGAACGCGTATTATGCTGATCACAAACAAAGAAGATTTACAAAGATTTGCCCCCTGTCACCGTGTATGGCAGGGTATCCCCGGAATTGAACATACAAAAGGCGGGCGAACCTTTGTTACCTTTTATTCGGGTGCCACTACTGAAACCTATGGCAACTACATTCTGCTGTACCGCAGTGACGATGATTTCAAAGAGCCTATTGCCGCACTTGCGAAACCCGGAAAATTCCGCTGTTTCGACCCTGTATTGTGGATAGATCCCTGCGGAAGGCTGTGGTTCGTTTGGAATGTTATGCCGGGGGAAGAAGTATGGGGTATACTCTGCGACGATCCCGATGCGGATGTTCTTGTATGGAGCGAAGCGTTTTACATCGGACGAGGCATCATGATGAACAAGCCCACCGTTCTTTCCAGCGGCGAATGGCTGTTTCCCATCGCGATCTGGCCGAGTGAAATTCACGGAAAACTGCGTGCGGCGGGACTGCGCGAGGATGACGATCCGCGCTCGTATGTATACAAATCATCTGACAACGGAAAAACCTTTGTCAAGCTCGGCGGCTCTGCCGTAAAAGAACGGCGGTGTGACGAGCACATGGTACTTGAACTGCCAAACGGCGTGTTGGCAATGTATGTGCGTACAAGATACGGTATAGCGGTTTCTCACTCCTACGACCGAGGCGTAACATGGAGTCACGGCGAAGACAGCGGTCTCGGCGGTCCTTGCTCACGCTTTTACATCGGCAGACTGCGTTCGGGAAGAATTTTGCTCATAAACCATATAAACTTTACGGGCAGAAACAACCTCACCGCGCTTCTTTCCGAGGATGACGGCAAAACTTTTCCTTATTCTATAATGCTTGATGAAAGAAGCGGCGTTTCCTATCCCGATGTATGCGAGGGGGAAGACGGATACCTTTATATCATTTACGACCGAGAGAGAGGACATGGAAAAAGGACTCTTGAAGAAGCCTATACCGCCGCAAGAGAAATTCTCGTGGCAAAAATAACCGAAAATGACATCATAAACGGTGGTCTGAAAGACCAAAACAGTTATCTGAAGCGCATTGTTTCAAAGCTCGGAGCGCTTTCGGACAAAGACGAAAATCCCTATTTGAAAAAGGAGCTTACCTCCGAGGAGCTGGCAGAAAAACTTTTATCGGAGGGCGGAAATATCGCCGAGAAAGTTTTTGCGCTTTTCCCGTTTAACTGTACGAGCATATATGATATTGATTCCAAAAAGGTAGAGGTGCTTGTCCGAAAATTTGAAGACAACGGAAGTCAGGACAAGGAGCTTCTGGTGCAGATCATAACCATCATCCGCACAGCGCCTAAGCAGTGTGCCAATGCGAACCCGATCATCGATGCCATCAAAAAATATATCGAAGAGCATATTTCCGAGGATTTTCTTGTGTCCGACCTTGCGGATAGCTTGAAGATCAGCGTGTACTATCTTTGCCATATGTTCAAAGCGGTAACAGGGATCACCGTTGCCGAATACCGAAACTCGCTTCGCATAACAAAAGCAAAGAAAATGCTTATATACACCGATGAACCCATAAACGAAATCGCACAAAAATGTGGTTTTTGCACAGCGGCGTACTTTTCCGAAACCTTTGCAAAGCTTGAAAAGATCTCTCCCACGGAATATAGAAAATTGCATATAAAGGAGATCCTGTAATGAAAAAGATCATTCTGCACATCCTCACAGCGGCAATCCTTTTTTCTATGGCAACTCTTTTTGTAAGTGCTGAAGCAGAAGTAACACTCGAGAGTTTTGCGACCGTTATGCCAAACCATGGCAAAGCGGGTACCGTAAAGGTCGGCGAGCAGATTTTCACTGATCGCACCAAGCACTTTTTCGGCAAAGATACCCCCGACTGGCTGCTCGGGCAAAGTTTCCTTTGCGGAAGCCTCGTCGAAGGCAACACCGTTACCGTGACCGAGGACGGCTTTGTATATGTGATCACGCCTGTCAGCACAAAAACCAATTCGCAGGCAACCGTGCTCTTGGCAAATGGTTTTACAGAGACCGCTTCGATTGATTCTTATAAGATCGCAACCACCATTTCCGAACCGCTCACCGTACTGGGCAAGGCGGTCAAGGCGGGCGACACCGTAACCTTTGGCAAATGGGGCATCCTGCTCGCAAATATTAACGAGGCGTATTCTCAGGGCAGTCTGTCGCTCACGGCGCCTACGGTACTTCTGAACCCCACCGATGCGGAATACATCGACGGCGGCAGGCAGTGGCAGGGCATCCCCGGCATCACGCGGGATCCAAAAAGCGGCAGGCTTTGGGCGACATGGTACTCCGGCGGCAGCGGTGAGGGTGCATATAACTTTGTACTCCTCTACACGAGCGAAGATGACGGCACGACTTGGACAGGCCCTGTATTGGCTATTGACCACGAATACCCCGTTCGCTGCTTTGACCCCAACTTATGGGTAGATCCCGATGGACGCATGTGGATGTTCTGGTCACAGAGTTATTTCCACTTTGACGGAATATGCGGCACATGGATGATGTACACCGACAACCCCGAAAGCGAGAATCCCACATGGAGTACCCCTGTAAGAGTGGCAAACGGTATTGCGATGAACGATCCCGTTGTTCTTGCAAACGGTGATTGGATCTTGCCCACCGCAATTTGGGAAAAGAATCTCGGCATTGCGGAGATGGCGGCAGAAACCAACTCAAACGCGTACATTTCCAAAGACAAAGGAATAACTTGGCAATATCTCGGAAGCGTACAGGGATACGAGGGCGAGAGAAGCTGTGACGAGAACATGATCATCGAGCAAAACGACGGCTCGCTCCGCATGCTCATCCGCACGGGTCTGGGCATTGAAGAAAGCTATTCCTACGACGGCGGCGTGACATGGACAAAGTCCACAGATGCAGGGATCTCGAAAGTTGTATCAAGATTCTACATCACTCGCCTCTCCTCGGGCAATCAACTGCTGATTTACAACGATCCGCCAAACGACGGCACCAAGCGTTCGCACATGACCGCCGCACTCTCCACCGATGACGGAAAAACCTGGAAGTACAAATTCGTGATTGACGCGCGGAGCAGTACGACTTACCCCGATGCCGTTGAAGACAAGGACGGCAACATCTATATCATCTACGACTGCACGCGCAGCGTACACGGCAATATCGTTATGGCAAAGATCACCGAAGCCGACATCATGGCGGGCAAGCTTGTCACAAGCACATCGAAGCTGCGGGTGCTGATCAACGATAACCAAGCGAAGCAGACGGAAAAGACTGCAGACACACCTTCTGCTGCAGGCGTGGAACTGAAAATGACGGTCGGCAAGACCGAGTACACCGTAAACGGTGAGAAGAAGACCATGGACGTTGCTCCGATCATCCGTAACAGCCGCACGATGCTGCCTGTACGGTACGTTGCAGAGGCACTCGGCGCAACTGTTGTTTGGGATGGAGACACCTCCACCGCGACGATCACGACCGCAGGTACTTCGCTTAAGATCACGGTCGGCGCATCCGAGGCAGTTGTAAACGGTCAGGCGGTTCAGCTGGATTCTCCTGCATTTATTGAAAACAGCCGTACTTACATGCCGGTGCGCTTCGTTGCCGAAACCCTTGGCGCGACCGTCGCATGGGACGGCACAACTTCTACGGCAACAATTACGAAATAATGGACGGCAAATAATCTCAACCTCTTTGACAAAAAATAATAAAAGGAGAAGATCACATGAAAAAACAATTTTTGCTTCTCGCAGTTCTGATGATTTGCTTGA
>JAFTOT010000018.1 GCA_017463665.1 Clostridia bacterium
TCGCCCGCCTGCTTTTTCGTGATGCCGAGATCCATCGCAAGGCTGTAGTCGCCGATGCCGTAGACGATGCCGAAGTTGACCGCCTTGGCACGCTTACGCAGTTCGCTCGTCACCTGATCCATCGGCACGCCGAAGACTGCGGATGCGGTCGATGCGTGGATGTCCTCGCCCGAGAGAAAGGCGTTTATCATCGTTTCGTCACCGGCAACGTGCGCGAGCAGACGCAGCTCGATCTGCGAGTAGTCGGCGTCGATCAGCACGTGGTTTTGGTCGCACGGGATGAAGAAGCGGCGCAGCTCGTGTCCCATCTCAGTGCGGATCGGGATGTTTTGCAGGTTCGGCTCGGCGGAGGAAAGTCTGCCCGTCGCCGTGCCCGTCTGCTTGAAGACCGTGTGCACAAAGCCGTTTTCGTCCGCGACTTTGAGCAGTCCTTCCACGTAGGTGCTGCACAGCTTTGCCACCTTGCGGTATTCCAGCACCTCGTCCACGATCGGATGGTAGGGGCGCAGCTTTTCAAGCACCTCGGCGTTGGTCGAGTAGCCTGTCTTGGTCTTTTTCATGCAGGGAAGACCGAGACGTTCAAAGAGGACTTCGCCGAGTTGCTTGGGCGAATTGATGTTGAACTCTCCGCCTGCGAGCATGTAGATGCGCTCCTCGAGACTCTTTTGCATGGAATTCAGTTTTTCGCCGTAGGCGGCAAGTCCCGCGGTGTCGAGCTTGAAGCCGTCGCGCTCCATCTCGTAGAGCACGCGGCAGAGCGGCAACTCCATTTCGCGGTAGAGCGACACGATGCCGTCCTTGGCAAGGCGCTGCTCGGCTGCCTTGTATATGCGGTAAATGAGACCTGCGGCAGGTGCATTTTCCTTGTACGCTTCGCCCGCGTAGGCGGTAGCAAGGCGGTCGAGGGCAAACGAACCCTCGCCCGCGTTGATCGCGTAGGCGGCGAGCATGATGTCATAGGCATTCTCGCTCGGTAAAAAGCCGTGCGGCGCGGTCAATGCGCAGAGACTCTTGAGGTCGTGGCAGATCAAGTTGCCGCTTGTCAGCAGCGGGGCAAGATCGGCGAGATCGCCGTCTGTAAGATAGAGCGTTTCGCCGTCCGAGAAGGAAAATCCGTTTTCAAACGGTGCAAAGGCGAACGGCTTGCCTGCGAGTGCCCCGATCAGTGCAGCCGCATCGGTATGCACGATGGTCTCCTCGGCGGCTTCTGCCGTCGGCAAGTCGTCCTCGCCGAGACCGTAGCGCTTTAAGAATACATTAAATTCAAGTTTTGTGAACAGGGAATAGAGCGCGGCGCGGTCGGTCTCCTGCATCTTCGTATCTGCGACCGTGATGCCGCAGGGCGCGTTTGTATCAATGCGTGCGAGCATCTGCGACAAAAAGGCGTTGTCGCGGTCGGCGCGCAGCTTTTCTTTCTGCTTTTCGCTGATCTTGTCGGTGGATTCGAGCGCTTCGTACAGCTTTTCGAGCGTTCCGAATTCGCTGATGAACTTCAGTGCGCCTTTCTCGCCGATGCCTGCGACACCGGGGATGTTGTCCGACTTGTCGCCCATGATCGCTTTGACGTCCACAAACTGCGACGGCTCTACGCCGTAGTGTTCGATGAATGCCGCGCGGTCGAAGTTTACGGTATCGGTATTGGTGGCGAGCAGAACGGTCACGCCGTCGCCGATCAGCTGCAGAGAGTCGCGGTCGCCCGTCAGCACATACGCCTGCTTGCCCTCTTTGGCGGCGGCGCTTGCCAGTGTTCCGATGATGTCGTCGGCTTCGTAGCCTTCCTTTTCCACGATGGTGAAGCCCATGGCGCGCAGAACGTCTTTTGCGGGTGCGAATTGCTCCAGCAGCTCCTCGGGCGTCGCGCGTCTGCCTGCCTTATATGCGTCATACATCTTGTGGCGGAAGGTCGGCGCCTTGAGGTCGAACGCAACGGCGGCGTACTCGGGGTTCAGCGCGTGCAGATGCTTTTCGATGATATTGATCATGCCGTAGATCGCGTTTGTGTGCATGCCGTCCTTGGTGGTCAGAGGGCGCACGCCGTAAAACGCGCGGTTGATGATGCTGTTGCCGTCAATGACGAGTAATTTTTCCATGTTATGCTTCTTCCTTTACGGGTTGTACGGCGATCAGTGCCAGTCGTACAAGATGGTAAATGCCGAATGCGAGCAGCAGAATATCATAGTAGATGTCGGTCATGACTACGATGCGGTCGGTGGCGAAGTAGATAAGATCGGGGACTGAGAGCGCAAGCGAAAGCGCAGCAGCGGTCGGCGCGTAGGAAAGATAGCGGCGATAGGCAGATCTGCCGAGCAGAAAATTCGACTCCGCAGCGATCGTCAGCATCATAAAGATGGTGGCAGCGTAACCGAGCACGACCGTGTGGTTGACGTAGGAGATGGATTCGTTGAAGTACAGCCCGAATACCATGACGAGCAGTACGAGTGCCGAGGCGATGCAGAGCAGGGCGCGGAAGTCGGCTTTCTTATCGCAGGTGAAATAGTAGAGCATAGCTGCCGCGGCAAATGCGGACATGACGAGGTCTGCTCCGCTCGGTGCCTCGAACATGGGGAGCACAAGCTTTGCAAAATTGTAGAGCAGAAGCCCGCCGAGCACGCAGCCCATCAGCATGGAAACGACCTTCAAAGCCGCGCCGTCGGGCATCGCATCCGAACGTTTTTCTTCCTTTATATATATATGCCCCACGGCAAACGCAAGCGCGGCGAGAACGACGAGCGCACATTGGAGAACGGTGTGCAGGGTGTCATCGGTATAAAAGCCGTCCTCGGGACGGTAGGCGTTTTGCAGCAGCCAGGTGCGCAGGGCGGTACAGCCGATGGTCACGATCAGAGCGAGAGCGCCGAGCACGCGGGCAGATGTCCTTGTTGTTGTATGCATACAGATGTCCTTCTTTCTTGATACTGCTATTATTCTATCATAAATGTGGGAAAAATAACAGAGGAAAGGAAAAAAACTTTCAAAAATAGCTTTGTGCAGAGTGCACAAAAAAGCTCGCGAAAATTCTCATATTTTTTTCTTGGAATTATCGAAAAAAACTTGCAATTGCAGTGCGAATACGGTATAATGATAAGGCTTGATATGCGATGAAGCGAGAGGTTGCCATAGAAATATGGGGAATTTTCGTGGAGTATGTCCGATAACCGGGCGACAACAAGACTACACTTTGCACCGTGCGGTGCATACGAAAGTGTTTCCGGCCGGTATTTGCTAAACTGACAAGCGCCGTTTGCCAGTGTAGCAAGTGCCGGGTTCCTAAAGGGAACGCTTGAAACGCACGGCACAGTGTTGAGCGTATCGCCCCAACTAAATAATTAGAAGGAGGCACAACAAAATGGCAGTCAATGAGAAAATCAGAATCAGACTGAAGAGCTATGACCACACTTTGATCGACACGGCGGCAGAAAAGATCGTGGAAGTTGCTAAGAGAAACGGTGCTACCGTTTCGGGTCCTGTACCGCTGCCCACCGAGAAGGAAATCGTAACCATTCTCCGTGCGGTACACAAGTACAAGGACAGCCGTGAGCAGTTCGAAATGCGCACGCACAAGAGACTGATCGACATCATTAAGCCCTCTAAGGCAGTTGTGGAAGCAATCGCTGCAACCGAACTCCCTGCGGGCGTAGAGATCGAGATCCTCTAATCCCCCGAGACCTCATCGGTCAAGTTGGCGTGAACGGGTAACCGAAATTCAAACATGCCAACCAATAACCTTTATGGAGGAAAGGAACCATGAAAAAAGGAATCATTGGTAAGAAGCTCGGTATGACGCAGATCTTCCTTGAAGATGGAAGCGTTGTTCCGGTAACCGTCATTGAAGCAGGCCCTTGCACGGTCGCTCAGAAGAAGACGGTTGACACCGACGGCTACGATGCAGTACAGCTCGCATTCGGCGATGTCAAAGAAAAGCACATGACGAAGGCTGAGATCGGTCATTTCAAGAAGGCCGGCGTTGAAGCCAAGAAGCACCTGAAGGAATTCAGACTTGATAACGCAAGCGAGATGAACGTTGGTGACGTTGTATCTGCCGATACCTTCGCCGCAGGCGAGAAGGTCGACATCACCGGTATAACCAAAGGCCACGGCTACTCGGGCGCTGTTAAGAGATGGGGACATCACATCCTGCGTATGACGCACGGTACCGGTCCTATCCACCGCCAGGTTGGTTCTATGGGCGCAAACTCGACACCTTCGAGAGTCTTCAAGAACAAGAAGATGGCAGGACAGTACGGTAATGAGCAGGTAACTGTTCTGAACCTCGCTGTTGTAAAAATAGACGCGGAGAAAAACATCATCGCTGTTAAGGGCGCTGTTCCCGGTGCTAAGGGCGGTATCGTGTTCATCCGTGACTCGGTAAAAGCATAACGGAAGGAGGAAGACACAATGCCTAATATTAAAGTAGTTGATATGGCAGGTAAGGAAGTGAGCGAGCTCACTCTCAGCGATAAAGTGTTCGGTGCCGAGGTTAAGGGCGCTGTCCTCCACTCCGCTGTAAAGGCTTACCTTGCAAACCAGAGACAGGGCACGCAGTCCACGCTCACCCGTACAGAGGTTAGCGGCGGCGGCAAGAAGCCCTGGAAGCAGAAGGGTACCGGTCGTGCACGTCAGGGTTCCACCCGCGCTCCGCAGTGGACACACGGCGGTGTAGCACTCGGCCCGAAGCCCCGCTGCTATCGCATCACCCTGAACAAGAAAACCAAGAGAGCAGCACTGTTCGGTGCACTGTCCGCTAAGGTCGCTGAGGGCAAGATGATCGTTGTAAACGAGATCAAGACCGCAGAGTACAAGACCAAGACGATGACTGCTATGCTCAATGCTATCGGCGCTGACAAGAAGACGCTCGTCGTTCTTCCTGAGGTTGATTCGATGGTCGTTAAGAGCTGCGGCAACATCGAGGGCGTAAACACCACCGTTTACAACTCCATCAATGTCTACGACATTATGAACTGCGACACGCTCGTTGTTGCGGAAGCTGCCGTAAAGAAGATTGAGGAGGTATATGCATAATGAAACTTTCCCAGGACATTATCATTAAGCCTATCATCACTGAGAAGAGCATGGACATGCTTGCAGACAAGCGCTACGTATTCAAGGTAGCTGCTGACGCAACGAAGCCCGAGATCGCAGCAGCGGTTGAGGAGATGTTCGATGTTGAGGTTGCAAGCGTCAACACTATCAGCATGAAGAAGAAGCCCAAGAGACTCGGTGTTCACGCCGGCTACACGGGCGAGTGGAAAAAGGCTATCGTTTCTTTGAAGCCTTCGTCGAAGACCATCGCGTTCTTTGACAGCATGAACTAAGATAGGAGGATAAGAGAGAATGCCTACTATTAAGTACAAGCCGACTACCAACGGCCGCAGAGGTATGACGGTTCCCTCCTTCGAGGAGATCACCAAGTTCACCCCTGAGAAGAGCCTGGTAGTCATCAAGAAGAAAAACTCCGGCCGTAACAGCTACGGCAGAATCACGGTTCGTCACAAGGGCGGCGGAAACAAGCAGAAGTACAGAATCATCGACTTCAAGCGTGCAACTGAGGGTGCAGCAAAGGTTATCGGCGTTGAGTACGACCCGAACCGCACCGCTTACATCGCACTGCTGGAGTATGAAAACGGCACGAAGAGCTACGTAATCGCTCCTGTTGGTCTGACCGACGGCGACGTTGTTTACTCTTCCGCTGATGCCGACATCAAGCCCGGTAACACCCTGCCGATCGCTAACATTCCTGTCGGTACTTTCATCTACAACATTGAGCTTTACCCCGGCAAGGGCGGTCAGCTCGTTCGCAGTGCAGGTTGCGCAGCACAGCTGATGGCTAAGGAAGACGGCGTTGCACAGGTCAGACTTCCTTCCGGTGAAGTTCGTATCATCCGTCTCGACTGCAAGGCTACCATCGGTCAGGTCGGCAACATTGAGCACGACACTGTCAAGGTTGGTAAGGCGGGTAAGACCCGTCACAAGGGTATCCGTCCTACGGTACGCGGTTCGGTCATGAATCCCTGCGACCACCCGCACGGTGGTGGTGAGGGTCGCGCTCCGATCGGTCGTCCCGGCCCTGTAACTCCTTGGGGCAAGCCTGCTCTGGGTCTTAAGACCAGAAGCAAGAAGGCAAGAACCAACAAGTTCATCGTTAAGCGCAGAAACAGCAAGTAATAGTCGAGTATAGAGAAAGAGAGGCACAGTAAATGAGCAGAAGTCTTAAAAAAGCGCCCTACGTCGAAGAGAAGCTCTACAACAGAGTTGTCGCTATGAACGAGTCGGGCGATAAGAAGGTTCTCAAAACCTGGTCGCGTGCGTCTACCATTTTCCCTGAGTTTGTCGGCCATACCATTGCTGTTCACGACGGCAGAAAGCATATCCCGGTATATGTTACCGAGGATATGGTAGGACGCAAGCTCGGTGAGTTCGCACCCACCAGAACGTTTAAAGGTCACGCAGGTTCTAAAACCTCGAACAACGGTAAATAATCAAAAAATTACGAAAGTCGCATAAAAGCGAAGGGAGGCAAAGCCTTAAATGGAAGCAAAAGCGCATCTTAAATATGCGAGAATTTCTCCCAGAAAGGTGAAGATCGTGCTTGACCTCATCAGAGGCAAGGATGTTGCAACGGCAATGGCTATTCTGAAGAATACCCCCAAGAGCGCATCCGAGTATCTCACCAAACTGCTGAGAAGTGCAGTCGCAAATGCAGAGCATAACTTCAACATGGACGCATCCAAGCTTTACGTATCCGAATGCTTTGTATGCCCCGGTCCCACTCTCAAGAGAATCATGCCGAGAGCACAGGGCAGAGCATACAGAATTCTGAAGAGAACGAGCCATGTTACGATCGCAGTAAGCGAGAAAAACTAATAGAAGGAGGTTAAACAGATGGGTCAGAAAGTAAATCCGCACGGTCTTCGTGTTGGTGTTATCAAGAACTGGGACTCGAGATGGTTTGCAAAGGACGAAGTTTTCGGCGATACCCTCGTGTCTGACTATAAGCTCAGAAAGTATCTGAAGGCGAAGCTGCAGGATGCAGGCGTTCCGAAGATCGAGATCGAGCGTGACGCAAACCGCGTTAAAGTATTCATCCACTGCGCAAAGCCCGGTATCGTAATCGGCCGCGGCGGTGCAGAGATCGACAAGCTGAAGCTGGACATCGCAGGCGTAGTCGGCTGCGACGCTGCTAACGTTGTTGTAAATGTCGTAGAAGTTAAGAACCCTGATCTCAACGCGCAGCTCGTTGCTGAAAGCATCGCTTCGCAGCTTGAGAAGAGAACTTCCTTCCGCCGTGCTATGAAGCAGGCAATCGGCAGAACCATGCGCCTTGGCGCAAAGGGTATTAAGGTAACTTGCAGCGGCCGTCTCGGCGGTGCAGAAATTGCAAGAGTGGAGCATTATCATGAGGGTACCATCCCGCTGCAGACGCTCCGCGCTGATATCGAGTACGGCTTCTGGGAAGCAAATACCACGTACGGTAAGATCGGTATCAAGGTATGGATCTATCGCGGAGAGGTTCTCTCCGAGGTTAACCGCCAGGGTCAGGAGCGCGAGGACAGAAGACCTCGCCGCCGCGACAACCGTGAAGGTGGCGCAAGACGCGAGGGCGGTGCAAGAAGAAACAATAACAAGACGGAAGGGGGCAACCGATAATGTTGATGCCTAAGAGAGTTAAGTATCGTCGCGTACACCGCGGCAGACTTACCGGTAAGGCTATGCGCGGTAACACCATCACGAATGGTACTTACGGTCTCGTTGCCACCGAACCCGCTTGGATCACTTCCAACCAGATCGAGGCAGCCCGTATCGCAATGACGCGTTACATTCGCCGTGGCGGTCAGGTTTGGATCAAGATTTTCCCCGACAAGCCGATCACTGAGAAGCCTGCTGAAACTCGAATGGGTTCCGGTAAGGGTTCGCCCGAGTATTGGGTAGCGGTCGTTAAGCCGGGCAGAGTCCTTTTTGAGATGGACGGCGTATCCGAGGAGATTGCAAGAGAAGCTATGCGTCTTGCAAGCCACAAGCTCCCGATCAAGTGCAAGTTCATGAAGAAGGAAACTACAGAAGTTGGGGAGGAATAAGCCATGAAGGTTACAGAACTCAGAGACATGACTGCCGACCAGCTCCAGGCAAAGCTTAAAGAGCTTAAAAGCGAGCTTTTTAATCTCCGTTTCCAGCACGCGATCAACCAGCTTGAGAATCCGCACAAGATCACGGATGTGAAGAGAGACATTGCGCGTGTAATGACCGTTCTTCAAGAGAAGAATGCATAAGGGGTGAAGACGATGGAAAGAAATCTTAGAAAAACAAGAACCGGTAAGGTTGTAAGCAATAAGATGGATAAGACGATCGTTGTTGCGATCGAAGATAACATCAAGCATCCCAAGTACGGCAAGATCATCAAGCACACGACCAAGATCCATGTGCATGACGAAAAGAACGAGTGCGGCGTAGGCGACACCGTTTCCGTAATGGAGACCAGACCCCTGTCCGCTACCAAGAGATGGAGACTCGTATCCATCATCGAAAAGGCGAAATAAGTAGATAGGTCAAAGCACTTATCGAAATAAGGAGGAAACGCTAAGTGATTCAGCAGCAAACATTAATGAAGGTTGCCGACAATACCGGCGCCAAAGAGCTGATGTGCATTCGCGTTCTCGGTGGTACCGGCCGCAGATATGCAAACATCGGTGATATCGTTGTTTGCGCCGTCAAGAAGGCAGCACCCGGCGGTGTTGTTAAGAAGGGCGACGTTGTAAAAGCCGTTGTCGTCAGAAGTGTTAAGGGTCTCCGCCGCGCGGACGGTTCTTATATCAAGTTCGACGAGAACGCAGCAGTTATCATTAAGGATGACAAGACCCCTAAGGGCACCCGTATTTTTGGCCCTGTAGCAAGAGAGCTCCGTGAGAAGGACTTTTTGAAGATCCTCTCTCTCGCTCCCGAAGTACTTTAATCGAGGAGGTAACAAGAAATGGCAGATAAGCTTCACGTTAAGAAGGACGATACCGTTGTTGTTATTTCCGGCGACGATAAGGGCAAGAAGGGTAAAGTTCTCACTGTCTCTCCCAAGGAGAGAAAGGTCATCGTTGACGGTGTCAACATCGTGACCAAGCATGCAAAGCCCCGCAGACAGGGCGAAGCAGGCGGCATTATGAAGGTCGAAGGCGCAATCTACGCAGACAAGATTCAGCTCTTCTGCGAGAAGTGCGGCAAGGCTACAAGAGCAGCTCACAAGACCGTAGACGGCAAGAAAGTCCGTGTATGCGTTAAGTGCGGCGCTGAACTTTAAGGAGGTGCAGTAAGTTATGTCCAGATATGCAGAGATGTATAAGAAAGATGTCGCTCCTGCTCTCATGAAGAAGTTCAACTACAAGAGCCCCATGCAGATTCCGAAGTTTGACAAGATCGTTGTCAACGTCGGCGCAGGCGACGCAAAAGAAAATTCCAAAGTTATCGATTCCATCATCGAGGAGATCACCATGATCACGGGCCAGAAGGCTGTTCCGACCTATGCAAAGAAGTCGGTTGCAAACTTCAAGCTTCGTGAGGGCGTAAAGATCGGCGTAAAGGTAACCCTTCGCGGCGAGAACATGTACGAGTTCATGGATAAGCTCTTCAACCTGGCACTGCCCCGCGTTCGTGACTTTAAGGGTATCAACCCCAACGGTTTCGACGGCAGAGGTAACTATGCTCTCGGTTTGAAAGAGCAGCTCATCTTCCCGGAGATCGAGTACGATAAGGTAGAGAAGGTCCGCGGTATGGACATCGTATTTGTTACCACCGCGAATACCGACGAAGAGGCACGCGAGCTGCTTACTCTTATGGGCGCTCCGTTCTCGAAATAAGGAGGGGACAGAAAATGGCAAAGAAGTCTATGATTCTCAAGCAGCAGAGAGCGCAGAAGTTCTCCACCAGAGAGTACAACCGTTGCAAGATCTGCGGCCGTCCCCATGCTTATCTTAGAAAGTACGGCATCTGCCGTATCTGCTTCCGTGAGCTCGCATACAAGGGCGAGATCCCGGGCGTAAAGAAAGCAAGCTGGTAAACTCCCATCTATCGGCAGGAAAACGGCAGTCGTTTTTACCACCGATAAGCCGTCGGGGCAGCTCCCCGGCAGCAAGAATTTTTAACTTGCATTAGGAGGAAAATAAAATGCAAATTTCAGACGTAATTGCAGATATGCTCACCCGCATCAGAAATGCAAATGATGCAAAGCATGAGACGGTTGACATCCCTGCATCCAACATGAAGAAGGCAATCGCTGAGATCCTGGTAAATGAGGGCTACGTTAAGGGCTATCAGGTTATTGAGGACGGCAAGCAGGGGGTAATTCGCGTTACGCTCAAGTATGTCGGTAAGCAGAAGGTTATTCACGGTCTCCGCCGCGTTTCCAAGCCCGGTCTCCGTATCTACTCCAACTGCGAGGACATGCCCAGAGTTATGAACGGTCTCGGTATCGCGATCGTTTCCACCTCGAAGGGTATCATGACCGACAAGCAGGCTCGCAAAGAGAATGTTGGCGGCGAAGTGCTCGCCTTCGTATGGTAATTAAGGAGGGTAACAGATATGTCTAGAATTGGTAGAATGCCTATCGCTGTTCCCGCCGGTGTTACCGTTACGATCGGTGAGGGCAACGCAGTTACAGTTAAGGGTCCCAAGGGCGAACTTTCCCAGAGTTTTGCTACCTGCCTGACGATCAAGCAGGAAGGTGCTGAGGTTGTCGTAACCCGCAGCTCTGATGAAAAGGAAGTAAGAGCTCTTCACGGTCTGACCCGTGCGATCATCAACAACATGGTTGTTGGTGTTACGAACGGTTTCTCCAAGAAGCTCGAGATCGTCGGTGTCGGCTACAAGGTAGAAAAGTCCGGCAAGAAGATGACGCTCAGCCTTGGTCACTCGCATCCCATCTACGTTGAGGAAACCGACGGTGTTACCTTCGACGTTCCGGATGCAAACACCATTATCGTTAACGGCATCGACAAGCAGCTTGTTGGCGCAGTTGCAGCGAAGATCCGCGGCTACAGAAAGCCTGAGCCTTACCATGGCAAGGGTGTTAAGTACGCCGACGAGAGAATTCGCCGTAAGGCCGGTAAGACCGGTAAATAATGAAAGGAGTGGACACAGATGGTTTCTAGAAAAGACAGTAACGCAGCACGTCTTAAGAGACATGCAAGAGTCAGAGGTAAGATCTCCGGCACCGCTGAGACTCCTCGTCTTTGCGTTTATCGTTCCAATGCGAACATTTCCGCCCAGATCATCGACGATGTCAAGGGTGTAACTCTGGTATCCGCTTCCAGCCTTGAGAAGGATTTCAAGGGTAACGGCGGTAACAAGGAATCTGCAAAAGAAGTCGGCAAGATGATTGCTGAAAGAGCAATTGCAAAGGGTATCACCGCAGTTGTATTCGACCGCGGCGGTTACCTCTATCACGGACGTGTATCGGAACTGGCTGAGGGTGCTCGCGAGGGCGGTCTGAAGTTCTAATTCCGGTTTGTACACAGTTTGAAATTTAATTTCATTCATATTATTAAGGAGTAAAAACATGGCATACAGAAATGATGCGGCTAAGAAGGACACTGAATTCAGTGAAAGCCTTGTAGCCCTCAACCGTGTTTCCAAAACCGTAAAAGGCGGACGCATTGCAAGATTTACCGCGATCATGGTCGTCGGTGACAAGAACGGACGCGTAGGCTACGGTCTCGGAAAAGCAGCCGAAGTTCCGGACGCGATCCGCAAAGGAATTGAGGACGCAAAGAAGAATATGATCACCGTATCCCGCAAGGGTTCGACGATCCCGCACGAAGTTGTCGGCGAGTTCGGCGCAGGCAGAGTTCTGCTCAAGCCCGCAGCTCCCGGTACCGGTGTCATTGCAGGTGGTGCTGTTCGTACTGTACTTGAACTTGCAGGCATCAAGAACATCCGTGCAAAGTGCCTTCGTTCCAACAACCCCACCAACGTCGTTAAGGCAACCTTTGAAGGTCTGAAGGCGCTCAGAACCGCAGAGCAGGTAGCTGCTATCCGCGACAAGAGCGTTGACGACATCAAGGCATAAGGAGGACGCTGTAATGGAAAAGGTAAAAGTTGTTCTTACAAAAAGCCTGATCGGCGCAAAGCCGAACCAGAAGGCAACCGCAAAATCGCTTGGACTCAATAAAATCGGTGACAGCATCGTACATGACAACGATGCAGTACTCGGCGGCAAGGTGAAAGTTCTTTCCCACCTTGTTAAGATTGAGACCGTTTAAGTTTTATAGCAATATAAAACGAAAACAACATCAAACAAAGGAGGATCATCATGAAGCTTCATGAACTTTCACCGGCACCCGGCTCTGTTACTCCCGCATGGCGTAAGGGCAGAGGTACCGGCTCCGGAAACGGTAAAACCGCCGGCAAGGGTCACAAAGGTCAGAACGCCCGCAGCGGCGGTGGCGTAAGACCCGGCTTTGAAGGAGGTCAGCTTCCTCTTTACAGAAAGCTGCCGAAGAGAGGATTCTACAACAGATTTGCAAAGGAGTATTCCGTTGTAAATGTTGAGACCCTCAACAAATTCGAGGACGGCGCAGTCGTTGATCTTGCAGCTCTTGCGGCAGCAGGCGTAGTCAGCCAGCCTAAGAGCGCGCTCAAGATTCTGGGCAAAGGCGAACTTGCTAAAAAATTAACTGTGAAAGCAGCAGTCTTTTCGGCGAGTGCCAAGGAAAAGATAGAAGCAGCAGGTGGAAAGATCGAGGTGGTATAAATGTTTCAAACATTTAAGAACGCATTCAAGATCCCTGAACTGAGAACGAAACTTCTTTTCACCCTGTTCATCATTCTTTTGTACCGCATCGGCGTTGCGATCCCCGTACCGTACGTTAACGCTAACGTACTCGGTGCGACGATGGCTTCCGGCACGATCTTCGATTATCTGAACATCATGTCCGGTGGTGCACTTTCGCAGGCAACGCTCTTTGCGCTCGGCGTTCAACCTTATATCAACGCATCGATCATTATCCAACTGCTCACCATCGCCATCCCCTATCTGGAGAATCTCTCCAAGCAGGGCGAGGACGGTAAGAAAAAACTCAACAACATCACCCGCTACACGACCGTTGCACTTGCAGTGCTCACCAGCTTCGGTTACTACATGCTGCTGAAGAATCAGTACCAGATCCTCACGGATACCGGCATCTTCGCTGCATTCGTAATCATCGCTTGCTACTGCGCCGGTGCTTCGCTGGTTATGTGGCTGGCTGAGAAGATCAATGAACACGGTATCGGTAACGGTATCTCTATGATCCTGTTCGCAAACATCATCGCTCGTCTTCCTTCGATGGTTTCGTCCACTTGGAACACTGCGTATGGCTGGATGCAGAACGGCGGTCTCGGCATCCTCGGCGGCGTCCTGTTCATCATTCTCGTGATCGCAATCGTGATTGCACTTGTCGGTCTGGTTGTATTTGTAACCGAGAGTGAGCGCAAGATCCCCGTTCAGTATGCTAAGAGAGTTGTCGGCAGAAAGATGTACGGCGGTCAAAGCTCCGTACTGCCCATCAAGCTGAACATGACCGGCGTTATGCCGATCATCTTCGCAAGCTCGATCTGCACGCTGCCCGCAACGATTATGATGTTCATTTCCGAGCCGACTAACGCAGGCGCCGGCAAGAGCATCTACAATTTCTTTGAAAGTATTTTCAGTACTACATCGCCCGTTTACATGATTATCTACTTCGCACTGATCATCGCGTTCGCATATTTCTATATTGCGATCTCGTTCAATCCTGTCGAAGTTGCGAATAATCTGAAGAAAAACGGCGGTTTCATCCCGGGTATTCGTCCCGGCAAGCCCACTTCTGATTATATTTCCAAGATTCTGTCTAAAATTACGCTGATCGGCGCAATTTTCCTCGGTTTCATTGCAATTTTCCCGATGGTACTCAATGCAGTTTCGGCTGATGCCTTCGCCGGCATTGCATTCGGCGGCTCTTCGCTGCTGATCGTTGTCGGTGTAGCTCTGGAAACCGCAAGAGAGATCGAGGCGCAGATGACCATGCGTCATTACAAGGGCTTTTTGCAGTAAGCAAAACTCTAAGAGGTAACCGAATGAAAATTATCTTTTTGGGCGCCCCCGGCGCAGGCAAAGGCACGCAGGCTGAAAAAGTCGCTGCCAAACTGAATATCCCTACGATTTCCACCGGTGCGATCATCCGCAGCGCGCTGAAGGAAGGCACAGAAATGGGCCTCGCAGCCAAAGCGTATATCGAAGCCGGCAAGCTCGTTCCCGATGATGTCGTGATCGGCATCATAAAGGAGCGACTGGCGGAAAACGATTGCCAAAGCGGCTTTATTCTTGACGGCTTCCCGCGCACGATCGCGCAGGCGGAAGCGCTGGACGCAATGGGCGTTTCGATCGACCTTGTTGTCAACATCAGCGTGGACGATGCAACGATCGTCGAGAGAATGAGCGGCAGACGCGTTTGCGCCGCATGCGGTGCGACCTTCCACACGCTCTTCAATCCCTCGGCAGCGGGTGACAAATGCGACAAGTGCGGCGCAGAGCTCTCTATCCGTAAGGATGACCAACCTGAGGTGGTCAAGGATCGCCTCACGGTCTACCACAAGGAGACCGAGCCCCTCGAGCGGTATTATGAAAGCAAGGGCATCCTGAAGACCGTTGTCGGTCAGGAGAAACTTGAGGATACCACGGCGCTGACCTTCCGGGCAATCGGAGTATAAAATGATTCAGCTGAAAAATACAGCACAGATCGACCTGATGCGCATTGCAGGCAGGATCACCGGCGAGGCTCTCGCCGTAGCTGAGGAAATGATTTGCCCCGGTATCTCCACGTGGGATATCGACAAGGCGATCCGCACACATATCGAGAAGAGCGGTGCTAAACCGTCCTTCCTCGGTTACGGCGGATTCCCCGGCAGCGCCTGCATCAGCATCAACGATGAGGTCATACACGGTATTCCCTCGAAAAAACGCATATTGCAAGAAGGCGACATTGTAAAAGTTGACGTCGGAGCGTTTATTAACGGCTTCCACGGAGACGCGGCAAGAACCTTTGCGGTCGGCAAGATCGCGGAGAACGCCGCACGCCTGATCGAAGTGACGAAAGAGAGCTTCTATCGCGGCGTTGCGCAGGCTACTGTTGGTGCACGGATCGGTGACATCGGCGCGGCTGTTGAGGCTTGTGCAAAGGAAAACGGCTACAGTGTTGTCAGACGGTATGTCGGTCACGGTGTGGGACATGAGCTTCATGAATCCCCCGAGGTTCCGAACTTCGGTACACCGGGACGCGGTTCGCGCATTTACGCGGGCATGGTCATTGCGATCGAGCCCATGGTAAATGAAGGTGTCTGCGATGTGCTTGAGATGCCCGACGGCTGGACGGTGAAGACCGCAGACAGAAAGCTCTCGGCGCATTACGAAAATACCGTTGCAATTACCGATGAGGGACCGATCCTGCTTACCGAGATCAAATGACAGATAACTGTGTTGGTATGCTCGCGTATTCAAAATGCGGCAGGGATCGAAAGCGGCTGTTCTGTGTGGTGGAGGTTCTCGATACGGACTTTGTCCTGATCGCGGACGGCAAGCTACATACGACAGAAAAGCCGAAAAAGAAAAGGCTGAAACATTTATCCTTCATCGACGCGCAGCTCACGCTGCCGCTTGGTGACAAGGAACTGTACAAATGCATAACCGAATATGAGTTTTCGGCGAACAGGAGGGATAGTTTTGCCAAAGGATGATGTAATGGAATTTGAAGGTGTGGTTATTGAGGCTCTGCCGAATGCCAACTTCAAAGTGCAGCTTCCCAACGGGCACATTGTAAATGCCCACATTTCGGGAAAGCTCCGCATGAACTATATCAGAATTCTGCCCGGTGATAAGGTCACGGTTGAGGTTTCGGTTTACGACCTCACCAAGGGCCGTATTACTTGGCGCGTAAAATAAAACCGTACGGGTTTATTCCCGTTAACTTAACCATTATGAAAGGAAGATAAACAATGAAAGTTAAGCCTTCCGTAAAGAAGATTTGCGAAAAGTGCAAAATCATCAAGAGAAAAGGTAAAGTAATGGTTATTTGCGAGAACCCTAAGCACAAGCAGAAGCAGGGTTAAGCGAAAAACCATTCAAACCGACAGCGTCAGTTTTCACTGACACAAACCAAAGAAAGGGTGGATTACACAAATGGCTCGTATAGCTGGTGTTGATATTCCAAATCAGAAGCGTGTTGAGATCGCGCTGACCTACATCTACGGTATCGGACAGACCAGTGCCAAGGAAATCCTTGCAAAGACGGGTATCAACCCCGACACTCGCGCAAAGGATCTTACCGAGGCTGAGGTTGCTAAGCTCCGTGATGAGATCGAAGCGAACTACACTGTAGAGGGTGACCTCCGCCGTGAAGTAGCGCTCAACATCAAGAACATGGTAGAGATCAACTGCTACCGCGGCATTCGTCACAGAAAGGGCCTGCCCGTAAGAGGCCAGCGCACCAAGACCAATGCCAGAACGCGCAAGGGTCCCGCAAAGACCATCGCAAATAAGAAGAAGTAAAGGAGTGACCACGAAAGATGGCTAAAGCTGTAAAGAAGGTTATCAAGAAGCGCCGCGAACGCAAGAACGTTGAAAAGGGCGCAGCGCACATTCAGGCAACCTTTAACAACACGATCATCACGATCACCGATACCGAAGGCAATGCAGTATCCTGGGCATCTGCCGGTGAAATGGGCTTCAAGGGTTCCAGAAAGTCTACTCCTTATGCAGCACAGACTGCAGCTGAGGCAGCAGGCAAGATCGCTGTTGATCACGGCATGAAGACCGTTGAAGTTTATGTTAAGGGCCCCGGTTCGGGACGTGAGTCTGCGATCCGTGCTCTGCAGACGGTTGGCCTTGACATCACGATGATCAAGGACGTTACCCCGATCCCGCACAACGGTTGCCGTCCGCCTAAGCGCAGACGCGTGTAATTTTTTTAGGAGGTATAACAAAATGGCAAGATATACAGGTCCTGTTTGCAGAATCTGCCGCAGAGAAGGTACCAAGCTGTATCTGAAGGGCGAACGCTGCACTTCCGGCAAGTGCGCATTTGACCGCAGAAACCAGGTTCCCGGTCAGCACTACGATTCTCGCAAGAAGGTCGGCGAATATGGCATGCACCTTCGCGAAAAGCAGAAGGTCAGAAGATATTACGGTCTGCTCGAGAAGCAGTTCAAGAACTACTTCGAGATGGCAGATAAGAAGCCGGGTATGACCGGTGAAAACCTGCTCGTTATTCTGGAGAGCCGTCTGGACAACGTTGTTTACAGAATGGGTATGGCAAGCAGCCGCAAGGAAGCTCGTCAGCTGGTTCTGCACAACCACTTCAGAGTAAACGGTAAGAAGGCGAACATCCCCTCCATCCTTGTGAAGGCAGGCGATGTCATCACCATCAACGAAAGCAGCACTGACAGCGCAAAGATCAAGGAGCTTCTCGAAGAGTGCGCTTCCAAGCGTGTTCCGAAGTGGCTGGATGTCAACACCGAGAACGGCACGGCTAAGGTCGTAACCCTTCCCGCAAGAGAAGACATCGACTTCGAGATCAACGAGCAGCTGATCGTCGAGTTCTATTCCAAATAATCCGCCTCCGATATGTATACAGAGTATCGGAGCGGTGCTTCGGAATTTTGTATACACATTAGTGCATCATCACTCCCCCATAGGGACACTGTGACTAACGTTTGCATGAACAGAATTTTTAGGAGGGTACGAAATGATTGAAATAGAAAAGCCCAATATTAACATGGTTGACGTCAGTGAGGACGGCAGCGAGGGTACCTTCGTTGTTGAACCTCTGGAGCGTGGCTACGGCACAACGCTTGGCAACTCGCTGCGCAGAGTTCTGCTCAGTTCGCTGCCCGGTGTTGCGGTTTGCAGCATCAAGATCGACGGCGTACTGCATGAGATCTCAACCGTGTCCGGTGTTAAGGAAGATGTCACCGAGATCGTGCTCAATGTAAAGGGCATCGTCGCTAAGCTGTATTCGCAGACTCCCAAGACCGTTGTAATCGACGTTTCGGGTGCTTGCGAGGTTACCGCCGGTGATATTGCGACCGACGCTGATATCGAAATTCTCAATCCCGAGCATCATATCGCTACCGTTGTGGAGAATGCACGCTTCTATATGGAGCTGACCTTCGACCGCGGCAGAGGGTATGTATCGCAGGAGAAGAATAAGCAGGCGTACAATGCGGCTGCACAGACCAGCGCACCGATCGGACTTATTTTCACCGATTCCATCTACACCCCTGTGTACAAAGTACAGTATACGGTGGAGAATACCCGTGTCGGAAACATTACGGACTATGACAAGCTTACGCTGAATGTCAAGACCAACGGAACTGTTTCCGCAAAAGAAGCGATTTCGCTCGGCGCCAAGATACTCAACGAGCATCTCAACTTGTTCGTCAACATGTCTGATGAGGCGAAGAAGGCGGAGATCATGGTTGAACGCAAGGAAACCATCAGAGACAGAGTCCTTGAGATGACCATTGAAGATCTTGACTTGTCGGTCCGCAGCTTCAACTGCTTGAAGCGTGCAGGTATCAATACTGTTGAGGACCTCACAAATCGTACCGAGAGCGAAATGATCAAGGTCAAGAACCTCGGTAAGAAGTCGCTGGAAGAAGTTATCAACAAACTTCAGGGACTCGGACTTGAGCTGAAGCGCGAGGACGAGTAATTAACCATATCGGTTAACAAATACTACAAGGAGGGAATTACAATGCCCGGAACAAGAAAACTTGGCAGAACTTCTGATCATAGAAAAGCTATGCTCAGAGGTATGGTAACATATTTGCTTGAAAACGGCTCCGTTGAGACTACGCTCACCAGAGCTAAGGAAGTAAGACCTCTCGCTGAGAAGATGATCACTCTCGGCAAGAAGAACACCCTTGCTTCTCGCCGTCAGGCAATGGCATTCATCACGAAGGAGAGCGTTGTTAAGAAGCTGTTCGACACGATCGCTCCCGAGTATGCAGACCGTAACGGCGGTTACACCCAGATCTACAAGATCGGTCCCCGCCGCGGCGATGCAGCTGAGATGGCTATCATTCGCCTGGTAGCAAACGCTCCCGCAGCAGAGGAGAAGGCTGACAAGTAAGCCGACCCCGCGGGATCCCCGTAAAACGAGAAGAGAAGCCGAAAGGCTTCTCTTTTTTTGAAAAATTAACAGAATTTTTGTATAAATGTAGAAATTTTAAAAAATATAGTGTATACTAAAACTAAGCATAAGTATGCTGTATTTTATAAAGGAGAAAAAGCAATGGCAGATTTTAAAGATATCCTCAATACGCCTGATACTACGGCAGAGTTCGACCAGAACGATATTCAGCAGAACAAGGTTATGGCAGTTTTGGCTTACTTCGGTCTTCTGTTCCTTGTTCCGCTGCTTGCGGCAAAGGAATCGAAGTATGCGAAGTTCCACACCAATCAAGGTCTTGTGCTTTGGATCGCAGGTTTGATCGCAGGTGTTGTATCCAGCATTCTGGCAGTCATTCCTGTCGTCGGCGAGATCCTCGGTGCGCTGATCAGCCTGGTTATGTTTGCACTGATGATCATCGGTATCGTCAATGCAGCTACCGGCAAGGCAAAAGAGCTTCCCGTTATCGGCAAGATCAAGCTGCTCAAGTAAATTACATAAAAAAGAACTGCGCGAGCAGTTCTTTTTTTGCGCTTATCGGGGTATCATCCGTAAGGATACATTTATTCATAGTAGTCAAAGTATTCGCTGACACTGTAGTGCCGCTTCTTGGAAAGGATATAGCATGTGAAAAGTCAACTGTAAATAGTAAGTTTGTTGAATGGAAAAGGAAAAATTCAACCGTAGGTTGTGCGCGTGGGATGCGATATATCGGCGGATAATGAAAATTTAGGGGTATTGATTGTAGGGGAGGTGGGTCCCCTCCCGCCGTTACAAAGATGATCGTTGTTGCAAGCGGGAGGCGAAACGCCTCCCCTACTGTTGGAGGTTGCCGCCATCGCTTTGTATGCTTAACCACTCATTTCTCTTCGCCTTGCTTAAAATCTCCGATTTCG
>JAFTOT010000047.1 GCA_017463665.1 Clostridia bacterium
GATCGGAATCGCTATGTTTGCCATTGATCACGGTACAGTATACGGATTATTGGAAGCAGGATATGGAACGATCATGGGCTTCTATATTAAACCGCAATACAGACGGCAGGGTTACGGAAGAAAGTTTTATCGGCACATTGAACAAACACTGCGCAACGATGGAGCCAAGCACATGTACCTTTGTCCGGACTCCGTTACAGGTATGCCGTTTTGGACTGCAATGGGATTCAATGACAGCGGCAAATTTGATCCCGATGATAAGAAACCGATTTACGTAAAAGAGATTGCACTTACCGATTTTTCAAACTGTAACCTACAAGCACTTACAGAAGAAACAGCTACGAAAATCTGCCAATGGGAATACGAAAAGCCATTCGATATTTACAACTTCAAAGGGCATCCAAATGGATACCTCAAGGATCGATCCACATGGGGTATTGAGCAATTCTGCCTGATGGATAGCGGCACCTTAGTAGGGTATGTATCCTGCCAATTTGACAAAAAAGATTTATGGGTAGGCTGGTCACTTGCGCCTTCGCTGTGCGGAAAAGGCAACGGCAATTTGTTTGTGGAAAAGTGTGTTCGAGAGATTCGAAACATCAAACAGCATAGCGACGATATTTTTTTACGAGTAGCCGCATCTAACAAACGTGCAATCAAAGCATACGAAAAAGCCGGATTTGTCTATGTGAAAACGATTCAAGATGAAGTGGCGTATGCAAACCACACCGAGGATTTTTGGGTGATGGTACATCGAAAATAAACAAGCGTTTGTGAGCAAGGCCCTTACCTAAATGGGGGCATAACAACCTTCGGTCGTATTGCGCCGTAGGCGACCAGAGGATACGTTCCGATATAAACTAACTTCTTAGTTTTGTTCTATCTTTAATGTTAGTCGGCCATGAAACGTATCCCACCACCGCTAACGCGGTCCCCCTCCCTTTAGGCAAGGGAGGCTATTGTTGCCACACTTTCTACCCTAAACTTTCATTTTCATTTTCAACACAAAGCTCCCTGCTTTCGCAGGGAGCTTTGTCAGTAGTCTGAATCCCTCAGCAGAGGGATCCTTTGTTTATGCATCAATAATCAATACAGCACTTTTTGTAAACGAGCTTCAAATGTTTTAAATTCGGCATTTCATCAAAGATTTTTATATCTTCAATCAGCAGATCCTTTCGGTTTCCGCTGTTATCCGAGCTGTCTGATGCAAAATACGCAACGGTCGAATTTTTTAGAGATTGAATGTCGCGTATTTTTGTAACCGCGTCCAAAGAAATCACCTTTAATTCTTTGTTCTCCTCCATATCCCACAGCTTTTCTAAATTGTTGTTCCAAAAGACAAGTAGGCATTGGAGGTTTTTGCATTTAGACAATACAGATAGATCGGCTATAGAATTACATTTAAACAGATACAGAAGTTCAACATCTTCTTGGATAAAGGGCGTAATGTAATCCAAATGCTCTTGTTTGAAGCCGTTCAAAAAAACATGTTTTGCCTTCTTTTGCAATGCTGCATCGCGTAAAACTTCTATGTCGATGCTTCCGTACATTTCCCGATAATTATTATAGATCGGGGCTCTTTTTTCCGCTTCAGTAGGAGCATCGGTGACCAGCAGTTTTAAATCGTATACCGTTTGATACCACTCCGGATACAGCCCATGCATCTTATGGTCGCCAAACACAATAGGATCTCTCAGCGCAGTGCTTTCAAACCATTTGGGATCCGCGATATAGATATATCTATTTTTCATCCTTTAATCTTTCTTCTTTTTCTTCATCACCGCAACCACGGCGACAGCTGCGGCGGCAATCGCGGCGCAGAGGGCGGCGAGGATGCCGACGGGGATGCTGCCATTTGCATCGGCGGGCGCATTGCCGCCGATGGTCGTGATCGCCGGCGTGGACTCGCTCGGTGCTGTGGTGGTTGTATTGGAGATCACCGTTATCACGGGCTCCTCGGTGCTCTTGGCAGGCATAACCGTTGTTACAACAGGCGCGGTCGTGGATACAGCTGTATCGGTAACATTGACGGGCGCCGTAGTTGTTTGGGGCACCTTCGTGGTCACAAGCTCTTTGGTCGTCTCCGCAGGTGCGGTGGTCACGGGCGGTGTGACAACGCCCGATGCGGTTTTTACCGTTTGGAAACCGCCGGTCTTATCCGCGAGAGGCATGGGGTTGACATCGGCGGTGTAGACGGTATCGGGATCTGCCGCTTTGCCTGTGCCGTTTCCGATCACGATGCCGTTTTTATCGACCGTATAGGGCTCGACCATGGCATAGCGATTGCCGCCCGAGGTCTTGCCGAGGTATGCATTATAGCAGACCCATCGCACGCCGCTCGTATCGGTGACGTAGGATGCGGAACCTGTGCCATTGACCTTATCGGATTTAGAGAGGATCGGCGTGGATTTTTTCTCCCAGTTGTTGATATCCATCGGATCGCCGCCGAGATATTTAAGCTGCGCAAGGCAGTACGCCGTGGTGGTATAGTTACTGCCCGAATATACGATATAGACCGAACCGTCATCGCCGTACACGGGTGTAGCCGCCTCAACGACCTTGGGCGCCCAAATGCCGGTCGTGGTGTTCTGCTTGTAGCCGACCATCTCCCAGCTGTACTGCGGATAGCAGATGACCGCAGACTTGCCGCTGATGGTCCAAGGATTGGTCATCTCGACAATATTGATGGTCTGATGGAACTCTGAGGTGTATCTGCCCTGCTCGGTGACATAGATCGTATACACTTTTCCATTGATGCGAATATCGCCTTGACCTGCCGCCCATACATCGTCAAAACCGGGGATATCGGGTGCGGTAACGCGCTGCGGATCGTTGACCTTGCCCGTGATGGGGTTGCCCCATCTGCCAAGCAAATTATCGCCGTCAAGGCACTTGAGCACATACATGCGGTGACCGACATCCGAAACATCGGTCTCATCCTCGCCGCCGAAGTAGAGATACCAACCGCCGTTGCCCTCGCCGACTTCTGCATCGGTATAATGCAGGATGGTGGGCGACCAGGTGCTCTCCGACCACGGCTTTCCCTTCTCGGGTGTATAGATCGTAGTACCGCCCGAGCGGATCAGATCGCCGATATTGGCAGCTCTCGTCAGCTTGACCGAAGAAGTGCTTGTGGTAGACGTGTAGTAATAGTAGCCGTCGTGATAGAACAGCCACGGATCGGCACCGTCCAGACGAACGGGGTTTGTAAAGGTATAGGTACCCGTCTCTTTCGCCGAAAGGTCGATGCTGCTCGTCAATGTGGAGACCATATCCCCCGACAATCCCTCGGTACCGATCAGCTCCACAAGGTGTGCAAACTCGCCGCCGTGGATGGAAACATGGAAGCTGCCTGTATACATACCGACATCGGATGCCGCAGCGGCTATCTTACCGTAAAAAGTGCCGCCGTTTATGGTAAGGCTGACATCGCTGCTGAACATTTCATTGGACGCAGAAAGCGTTGCGGCATAAATGCCTTGATAGAAGGTGCCGCCGTTAATAACAGCCGTGATTGCACCGTCATGCGAGGTGGAACTGCCGAGCGTGACGCGCTCGATAAATTCACCGCCGTTGATCGTGAGGTTAACGGTATAGTTTTGGCTGTTGCCGGTTCCGGTACCGCCGCGCACACGCTGCCAAGTACCGCTGTTGATGGTCAAATGACTTGTCTTGCCCATCACAGCACTGCGGTTACCGCCCATCACAGAGAGATACTGCTGACTTTCCGAAACACGATCGCAGGTGATATCTTCGCCCATGGTAAGCGAGTATGTATTGCCGAAGATGGCGGGATACGAGGTCGAACTGCTCAGCGTAATATTCTGAAACTCCGTCTCGCCGCCGCAGAAGAAATTATTTTTAAAGACGATCGCGGCATTGTTGGTCGCGGCATAATCCACGCCGTCATACAAAGAGGTCAGCGTAATCTTCTTTGCATGCGCACTGCCGTAAAAACCGCCTGTGATGGTATATTCACCGCAAACAACGATCGTACCGCCGCTTTCTTTCAGCGCGGCATACGCGGCCGCGAGCGAACCGCCCGCCGTGGCGGCGCTGCCGCCGTTGCCCGTGCCGCCGTCACGCAGATAGTATACCTGCTCGGTGCTGACCGCAAACAGCGCTGCCGCCGCACCGAGACTGTCTGCGCTGAACTTATTCTCATTCATCGTCAGCTTGCCTTTGACATTTTCGCCGCTCACCGCATACTGCGAAACAGAACCGTCATTCAATGTAACGGTGAGCGATTTTTTTACGTTTTGGAAGATCAGTTTACCGATACTGCCGCCGCCCAATGTGAGCGCGAAGCTCTCAATGGAGCCGTCCGTCGTTTTGAGCGTACCGATACTGCCGCCCGTAACCTCGACAGAAGTGCTTGTGCTGCCGCCTGTAACGGTATCGACTTCGGCGCCGTCCACCAGAACCTCACCCGCATTGGTCAGGCTCGCAAATTTACCGCCGCGGAGAGTGGCGGAACCGACGATGCGCAGTGTACCGTCTGTTTTTACATCGGCGGCGGTGATGAGCTTACCGCTCTGCGCGTCAAAGCTGCCGCTGCCCGAAAGAGTTATCCCCTTAAACTCGGTTTCACCCGAAAGCATATATTTGCCGTCGAGCTGCAGAATTGCCGAAGCATCCGCGCCCTTCACCGTGACCTTTGCGCCGTGCGCAGGCTCGGTGAGATCCGAAAGCGCGATGCTGCCGAGGACGATCACCGTGCTGCCGCTCTCTGCCGCTTTACCGAAAGCTGTTGCAAAGTCAGCAGGGTCCCCTTGAGAAGTACCGCTGCCCGCTCCACCTGCCTTGGCATACAGCATACCGATGTTCTCCACGGTATCAAACTCGGCACCGAGCTTTTTGATCTGTGCGGCGGTATAGCAGTTACCGTCATAGTACAGGATCTTCGGCTTGTTTGCATTTGCCTCCAGCTTTGTAACCTCTTCATTATAGCAGCTGACGGTCGCCGCCTTGACTGTTGTGCCGAGCAGATGGATCGTAGCCGTGCCGACAACATTGTTGACCTGCAAAACGCCTACACTTCCGCCCGAAAGCGTTGCCGCGGCATCGCCGTTCAGACGGCGGGACTGGTCACCGCCGATATACAGCGTACCGATGTAACCGCCCGTGATGTTGAAGACCGCGCTCTTGCTGTACTGGGAGATGAGCGACGCACCGTAAAGCGAAGTGATCGTGCCGCCGCTGACCTCGATATAGTGTGTACCCGTAAAGGTGCAGATCTTGTATTTGCTGCCGCTGTAGCCATCCGCCTTATCGCGCGAACCGCCGCAGACGACATGGAATGTGCCGCTCTCGATCGTGATATGCGAATCCAAAGTGGTTTTGACGGTGTCATCAGGCGATTGATAACCGCCGACCACATACACGCCGCATCCCGCACTGTCCTTTCGCGAAGTTTCAACGCCCTGCCCGAAGGTAATATGGTTGTACTGCGCAACAAAGTTGAGTGTACCGCTGTATTCGATGGCGAGATTCCGGAAGGTCGTGTCTCCGTTTAAGAAAAAGCGGAGATCCTTGCCGAATACCAGCTTTGCGCCCTGTGCACCGTAATCGGTCTTACCGTCGTTTGCGGTGACCGTGACTGAAAAGCCGTGTGCCGCCTCGGTATAGATCTGCGGGATGGGATATTCGCCCATCAGAACGATCACCGCTTCGCTGCAGCCCGATTTTTGCGCGAGATCATACGCATACGAAAGCGTTTTGACGGGATGTTCCGCCGTTCCGCTCTCGGCTGTGTCCGTGCCGTTTTGCGCATGGACATATACATACTTCGCCTCTGCTGCTCCTGCGGTAAAAGCACACAATGCCGCCGTTGTCAAAACAAATACTATAGCCGACAAAAGCCGCCAAGCAATGCCCTTCCTAAAAAACATAGTGCCACCTCTTCTTTAGTTTTACCGATATGTTTCTGTACAATATGTACAATTTCATTATATCTTTTTGCCCTCGCAAAAACAATATCCAATAGCACTCAATATCTTGCAAAAATCAAACAGAGGATGCACAGCATCCTCTGTTTGATTCTTTATTTTGCTCTTTGATTTTTCATTGCGATGCGGGTAAAGATTACGCATGCTTCGCTTCTCTTCAAGGAGTCGCTCGGACGGTAGTTGCCCGTACCGGTGTCTCCGCCGACAATGCCTGCATCATACAGCTTCCGCACTGCCGAAGCGCATGCCATATCCGCCGTTACATCGGGGATATTGCCGCTTCTGACGGCGGCATATTCGCTCGCAGGCAGGATGCCCGCGAACACGATCGCCATATCGCCGCGCGTGATGTTTGCATCATAGTTTGCGAACTGATCCTTCGTGATAATGCCGTTTTCGATGCAGTATTCGACATACGGGTCATACCACTTTTCGCCCGCAGCCGCTGCGCGTACGGTCTTCGCGTGATAGATCGAATGGATGTTTGCAGCCGCCGTCAGCGCCTGTGCCACCGTAAAGCTGTTATCGGGGCTGAATGTCGTATTGGAGGTGCCGCTTGCAAGTCCGATCTCATAGGCATTCTTCACATACGAATAGAACCAGTGCGTATTTGCAACATCGGAAAAGTTCTCCGCATAACTGCGTGATCTTGCGAAGGGGCTGTCGCTTTCGGTCACGCTGTCAAAGCCACTGATCTTATCGGCAAGCGACATGGAATTGAGTGCTACTTCATATACGGTATCGATCGGTGCGGGGTGCTCGGATCCATCCGCGATCACAACGCCGTTTTTGTCAGCATAATACGGCTCCACAAACGCGTAACGTCCGCTTTCGGTCGTCTTACCGATATAGGCATGATAGCAGACCCAATCCTGTCCTGACGTGTCGGTGACATAGGATGCGTGTCCGCAGCCGTTGATCTCATCCGACTTGCGCAAAATCGAGGTAGGGCGCTTCTCCCAGTTCTTAACATCCAAGGGATCGCCGCCGAGATATTTCAGCTGACCGAGCTGATACTCGGTCGTCCAATAGCCGCTGCCCGAGTATACGATATAGATCGTACCGTCATCGGCATACACCGCCGTACCGCCCTCAACGACCTTTGGTTTGGTAGCCGATGCACCGCCCATTTCCCACTCGTAGTCGGACTTACAGATGACCGCAGACTGCCCGACGATCGTCCAAGGATTTGTCATTTCGACAATATTGATCGTCTGACCAAAATCGTCAGAAGGCGTATATCTGCCGCGCTCGGTGACATACATCATGTAGAGCTTGCCGCCTATGCGGATATCCGTCTGCCCTGCTGCCCACATAGAATCAAAGCCGGAAATATCCTTCGCCTCGATCTTCTGCGGTACATTGACCTCACCGGTCAAAGGATTTCCCCAGCGTCCGAACAAGTTATTCCCGTCAAGGCACTTGACGACATACATACGGTGGTGCACATTATCACCGTCATCGCAGGCGATATAGCAATACCAGCCGCCGTTGCCCTCTCCGATCTCCTCATCGGAATAATAGTGAATTTCGGGAGACCAAAGGTTTTTCGACCACATCTTGCCGTCCTCGGGATCATAAACCGTGACATACTCTGCGTACTTCAGATCGCCGATATTGGTCGCCCGTGCAATGCCGAGCGTGGAACCGGTGGTTGCCGTGTAATAATAATAGCCATCCAGGTAGAAGAGCCACGGGTCGGCGCCGTTGGTGCGGATGGGATTTACAAAGGTCATCGTGCCGCTGACCGCCGCATTCAGATCCATATTTTTGGTCACCTGCAGCGAGGAAGTCATGCCCTTTACGCGACCGTCTGTACCGAGCAGCTCGGTCAGATGATCAAAATTGCCGCCGCTGATCGCTACGTCAAAGCTGCCGCTGTAGGTGCCGAGATAGACAGAAACCGTCGCACGCGCAGGCGCAATATTCCCGTAGAAAGTGCCGCCGCGGATCAGCAGCGAAACCTTGCTGTTGAAATAATGCTGCGCATTTGTCAAAGTCGAAGCGTAAATCCCCTGGTAGAAAGTACCGCCGTCTATCACCGCGTTGATATCGCCGTCGTGTGACGCCGAGCTGCCGAGCGTGAGATACTCCATGAATTCGCCGCCCTCAATTTTGAGGTTGACGGTGAAATCTTGGCTGCCGTTTGCCGCCGTACCGCCGCGTACACGCTGCCATGTACCGCTGCGGATGGTCAGATCGGTGCATGCATTGCGGATCGCACTTTGACTGCCGCCCATAACCGAAAGATAGGTGCCCGAGTTCTCATGCTTTGTGCTCGTGATGTTCTCACCTAAAACAAGCTTGTGGCAGTTACCGTAAATACTGAGATATCTGCCGTCTGCCGCGAGCGTAATGTCCTTAAATTCGGTATCGCCGCCGCAGAAATAGTTGGTTTGGAAAATCAATTGCGCGCCATTGCTCTTTGCGTAATCCACGCCATTATAGACGGAGGTGATCACGATCGGTTTCTCATTTTTGAAGCTCGCAGAGGAAGTTTTCAGCGTGTACGGACCGCAGATGACCAGCGTACCCCCGCTTTCCCCCAGCGCGGCATAGGCTGCCGTAAGCGAGGAGGAAGCATCATGTGCGCTCTTACCGCTGCCGCTTGCACCGTCGCAGAGGAAGAATACCACCTCGTTGCGAATTGCAAACAGGGATGCTGCCGCGCCGAGCGAACTCTGGGAATACTTACTCTCATCTACGGTAAGCTCGCCTTGAACATTCGTTCCCTCTACAGCATACGCCGAAACACTGCCGCCGAGCAGACGATAAGAAAGATGCTCGGTTACATTTCGGAAGATCACCTTGTCGATACTGCCGCCAAGCATAGAAAGCGTAAACTCTTTGATCGAGGACTCAGCCGTCACAAGTGTGCCGATGCTGCCGCTTTCCACCTCAATATGGGTCGCGGTGCTGCCGCCCGTGATTTTTTCGACCGTAGCGTCGGTCAGCGATACGGTTTTGGCATCGCGGATTTCGGCAAATGTACCACCGCCTAAGTTTGCGGATCCCTTGATCAAAAGATCTGCTCCGCTATCCAACTTGATGCTGTCCGCCGTGGCAAAAATACCGCCGCTTGCGTCCAGTGTACCCCTGCCGCCGAGTGTAAGGTTTTCAAAGCGAGTCTCGCCCGAAAACGTATATGTACCGCTGATTTGCACCCGCGCATTGTCAGAAGCACCGACCACAGTGATCTTTTCACGGTGTGCGGGCTCAGCATAGTCGGTGAAGCGTACCGTACCCAGCACCTTGACCGTGCCGCCTATCTTGGCTGCGATCTGCATTGCTTCCGCAAAGGAAGCGGGAGTGCTTTCGCTAAGACCGTTACCGTTTGCATTCTCTTTTGCGTATAGAATCGTGTTATTCTGCACATCGGTGAAGCCTGTATAGGTCAGGATGTCCTCTGCGGTATAGAAATACCCATGATAGCGCAAGGTTTTTGTGCTGCCTGCATTTTTATGCAGCTTCTCAAGTGCTGTGGTGGCATAGGAAACATCCATTTTGCGCACCTTGGCGCCAAGCAAAGAAACGGTCACATCGCCAACCACGTTGTTCACGCAAACCTGCGAGATCTCGCCGCCCGCAAATGTCGCATCCGCACTGCCGTGCAGCCCGTGTTCATCATCTCCGCCGAAATACAGCGCGTCGATCTTGCCGCCGTTGACGGTGATCACCACATTACGGCTCTGATGGCTTTGGAGCGAACCGCTATACAGCGCATCGATCTCACCGCCGTTTACCGTGATATGATGCGTTCCCGTAAAGGAGAGCTCCGTGCTGCTGCCGCTCTGTCGGGAACCGCCGATGACTCTATAAAACGTGCCGCTCTCGATGGTAATATGCGAATCCAGCGTAACATCCTTGCTTGCAGCCGGGTTCTGCCAACCGCCGACGATATATACGCCGCACGCCTCCGAATCCATGCGTTTGGTCACAACACCTTTGCCAAAGGTGATCGGATTATACTGCGCCACAAAATTCAATGTTCCGCTGTATTCGATCGTAATGTTTTCAAAAGTGGTATCGCCCTGCAAATAAAAGCGCAGCGCATTGCCAAAAACCAACTTTGCGCCCGTTGCGCCGTAATCCACCTTGCCATCATTCGTCGTAAACGTAAACGGCATGCTGTGCGCAAATTCACTTACTGCCGCAGGCACCTTGTATGTATCTGTGAAGACAAAGACCGCTTCCGATGGCTTCGATACTACCGCAAGGCTCATCGCCTTTGTCATCGTTTGGACCGCACTGTCTGCTGTCAAGCCGTCGTTCGCGTTGCTGCCTGCAGCGGCACTGATGTAATAATATGTCGGCTCCGCCGCATGTGCACTCGGCAATAGCACTGCCGAGAACAAAAGCATGCAAAACAGCGCCGCAGCGCCGATACAATATCGCATAAATCCTATACGCATATCCATCCACACCTCTTTTTGCTATACTATTATACTTGCAGTATAGCATAATTTTTTTGTAATAGCAACGCAATTTTTTAGACATTTTGAATAAAAAATTGACATAAAAATTTGCAGATACATTTTCCTCTTGCAAAATCTACAAAAGCGTGCTACAATGATTCCCGTGAGTTCGAAACCTTCCTCACTTACTGAAAATTTTTTCGGTAGAAAACAAAACTAAAGGAGAATTGAATATGAACAAAAAGGTCAAACTGCTCACGCAAGGAGCGATCATCGCCGCACTCTATGTGCTTCTCACCTATCTCGCAGCCGCTATGGGACTTTCCAGCGGAGCGATCCAAGTGCGCTTTTCGGAAGCGCTCTGTGTACTTCCCTATTTCACCCCCGCGGCGATCCCCGGGCTGACCATAGGCTGCCTCTTGGCGAACTTTCTCACCGGATGTGCAACATGGGACATTATCTTTGGAAGCCTTGCCACGCTTATCGGCGCGGTCGTCGCAAGAATGCTGCGGAAGCACAAGTGGCTCGTTCCCCTGCCTTCGGTACTGGCGAATATAATCGTTGTGCCGCCCGTGCTCATGTATGTTTACGGCGCGGAAGAAGCTTATCCGTTCCTCGTGGCAACAGTCGGAATCGGCGAGGTCGTTTCCATCTACGGACTCGGCATGCTGCTGTTCTTTGCGCTGAATAAGAGAAAGAATATATTTGCATAAGCAAAAAGAGACGTACAAGCGTCTCTTTTTTGTTATTCCTCGGCGTATAATTCATCGTAATGCCAACGTAGCGGATTTTCGTAAATATATTTCACATGTTCCTCATAATCCTGTCGGTTTCGGATAATGTGATCGTTGAAATGGCTTTGCCATATATTTTTACCATACTCCTTATTGCAAAACCGTTTGAATGTAGAAACAAATCGAGGAACCGCAGAATGTTGCTTCGTAGGGCGCGACGTCCCCGACGCGCCGTTTTCAAGCACAAGCAACATGATGTGAATATGGTTCGGCATGATCACATATCCATCGATCAATATGTGTTCGTAAAAATCATTTAATTGATTTATATATTTATCTGCGATTTTTCCGTATTGCGTTAATGCAACAGACGGCGCGTCGAGGACGTCGCGCCCTACAATCTTAGACAAGATCTGTTGCCTGTTTTCCGTACATATTGTAACAAAATACGCACCCGCGGAATTGTAATCAAATTCTTTGAGCCGTGTCGGTTTTCTTTTCGGTAATTCGTTTTGCACTTTTTCACACATATCACTCTTTGCACCGATTCCTACTCTCATTTGTTTCAGTATAGCACAGTTTTCGGATAGATGCAATGGCATATGCAAAACAGGCATTGACCGTGCGGTCAATGCCTGTTTTCTCAGTTGTTCATAAATCTTGCAAGGAACTCCTTGGTAGCTTCTTGCTTCGGAGAGCCGAAGATCTGATCGGGTGCGCCGTCCTCGCAGATAATGCCGTCTTTCATAAAGACAACGCGGGAGGAAACGTCACGGGCAAATGCCATTTCGTGCGTGACGATCAGCATCGTCATGCCGCTCTTGGCAAGGTCGCGCATGACCGCAAGCACCTCGCCGACCATCTGCGGATCAAGTGCCGAGGTCGGCTCATCAAACAGCAGGATCTCGGGATCCATCGCGAGCGCACGGGCAATTGCCACACGCTGCTTCATACCGCCCGAAAGCTGGGACGGCTTTGCATTGATGTACGGATCCATGCCGACATGCTTTAAAAACTTCATGGCGTTGGCTTCTGCCTCCTCCTTGGAGCGCTTCAGCACCTTGGTCTGACCGATCATGCAGTTTTTGAGCACGCTCATGTTGTTGAAGAGGTTGAAGGACTGGAACACCATGCCGACCTTTGCGCGGTAGGATGCGGGATCTACGCTTTTTGCGGTGATATTGCTGCCGTTGTAGAGGATCTCGCCCGAGGTGGGGTCCTCCAAAAGATTGATGCAGCGCAGCAATGTGGACTTACCCGAGCCGGATGCGCCGATGATCGTGGTGACATCGCCGTTGCAGACGTTAAAGTCAATGTCTTTCAGCACTTCATGCGCACCGAAAGACTTAGAGAGATGGTTGATTTGCAGAATCGGTTCGCTCATTTGTGATTCACCCCTCTTTTCTTCTTATCCGGGAAGTTATAAGTGCCGCTGGTGAGGGCAAGCGTATCCTTCGTTGCAAGGTCGTAGTTATCGTTGCCGCCCATCTTCTTTTCGAGCTTGCGCAACAGAACCGAAGTCACCAAAGTCATCGTGAGATAGATCACCATAACGATGGTCGCCGACTCGAAATAGGTATACAGTGCACCTGCCGCGCTCTTATGTGCGAAGAACAGGTCGGTGATCGAGATGACCGACAGCACCGAAGTATCCTTGATGTTGATGATAAAGTTGTTGCCGATCTGCGGGATGATCACGCGGAAGGTCTGCGGCAGGATAACATACAGCATCGTCTGCAGATGGTTCATACCGATCGCCTTTGCGCCCTCGGTCTGTCCGACGTCGATCGACATGATACCGCCGCGAACGGTCTCCGCCATGTACGCGCCCGTATTGATCGAAACGATGAAGAACGCCGCGCTCCACATGCCCATATTGATGCCGAATACCATACGCGCGCCGTAGTAAATGAATACCGCCTGCACGATCATCGGTGTACCGCGGAAAACTTCCACATACGCACGCAGGATGGCACGAACAATGGCAAGAACGATACGCTTGAACATCGAATCGCGCTTTTTATCTACGGGGATGGTCTGCACGATACCGACAAGAAAACCGATCACGCAGCCGAAAAAGGTACCGACCAGCGAAATCAACAAGGTCGTACCCGCGCCCGAAAGATAGGTCATGCCGTATCGCTCGAGCAGTGCGCCTATATTGTCAAGAAAGGATGGCAAGAGTTTCAACTCCTTCAAAAAACATTACAAGATGACGGGCGTTCGCCCGTCATCTTGAATACAATCAAAACTTTGTTTTAAGGGCGGACATGCGCCGACCTTAAAACTCCTTAAAGATCGCGCCCGGTGAGGGCGTCGCGAGACTTGCGATCTGCACCACTTGAAAACCTTGTGTTTTCAAGTGATAGAATTACTCAGACAGCGGCTGAACGGCAATTGCGTCGTTCATGAGCTTATCGTAGTCCTCGGTGGTCATGGTTGCGAGAACCTTGTTGATGGCAGCGAGAACCTCGCTGTTGCCCTTCTGTACGGAGATACCGATGTTGATGTCCTCGTCGGAAACCTCGTAGTCACCGTCGGTGCCGTAGAAGTCGAGCATCTTGAAGTTGTCATATGCAACGAGTGCAGCGGAGCCGGTGGGGCGGTCGGTAACGACAACGTCAACCGTGCCTGCATCGAGTGCTACGAGCATTGCGGGAGCGGTCTCCTGTGCAGGGAGCTGATTTACATTCGGGATCTGACCGAGGCAGTTGTCATACCAGATGGTACCGAGCTGCGAAGTACCGGTTGCACCTGCGAGGTCTGCAACGGAGGTCGCATTCTCATACTTGCTGCCTTCCTTAACGAGGGTGACGATGGTTGCATAGTAGTAAGGATCGGAGAAATCTACCTGCTTGAGGCGGTCTGCAGTGATGGACTGACCTGCGATAACAGCGTCAACCGTGCCAGCCTGCAGCGCGGGGATCAGCGAATCCCAGTCGAGCTTAACGATCTCGAGATTCCAGCCATTCGCCTCGGCGATCTTCTTAGCGATGATAACATCGTAGCCGTAAGCATAGAGGTTGGAGTCAGCGATCTTGGCAGCGCCGTTTGCATCGGTCTCCTGCGCCCAGTTGTAGGGAGCGTATGCACATTCCATTGCTACGCGGAAGGTCTTTGTCTCCATAACGCCCGTGCCCTTGCTCGAACCGCAAGCCGTGAACGCAAAGAGCATAGCGGCACAAAGTACAAGCGCCATAATTCTTCTGAAAGTCTTCATTGTGGTTTTACTCCTTATGGTGTAAATAAAAATTCTATTTTGTTGCCCGAAAGCAATAAAAAAGCCATGTCATCTTTCACCGCACGGAAAAGTGACATGGTAAGCGTTCCTAAAAACTCCAAACCAACGACAGCCCTCCACCTTGCGGTGACAGTCCGCATCATATTCTGATACGTCCCAGCAAGTCTCCCTTTCGGCAGGCAGACCGCTTCGGCAATTTTCCCTTTCACGCTGCCGGTCGCCGAAACCGTTAGGCTGCGTTACTCTTGAAAACCGCACCTCTATCATTGCATCATTTTCCTTAAATATAACACAGCAAGTTTTGTTTGTCAATAGCGAACCGAGATTTTATCGAAAAAGGGACGGCTGAGCCGTCCCAATATTCTTTACTTGGTGATCGTTGCGGTCGAGGTCGCGCCGTCCCATGCTACGGTTGCACCGAGGGTCTCGGCTACAAAACGTACGGGCATGTAGGTACGGTCGTTTTCGATAAATGCAGGGGAATCGAGCTTGACAGCCTTGCCGTTTACCACTGCCTCAGATGCACCGACCGTGATCTTGATCTCGGTGTCCGCAGTTTTCAGCGTTGCGGTCGAGGTTGCACCGTCCCAGCCGATCTCTGCGCCGAGAGCTTCTGCTACGTAACGAACGGGCAGCATCGTGCGCTCGTTGCGAATGATGGGGGCAACGTCCATGGTCTTCTGCTCGCCGTTGAGGGTATACTTCGTCTGATTCAGCGTCATCTTCAGCTCTACGCCCTTAGCTGCAGGAAGGTTGAGTTCACCGACGATCTCGGCATTCGGGTGATAACCTGCGTTGAGCAGAACTGCTTCTGTTCCGTGCACAGTGACCTTGAGGTTATCAAAATACGCCTTGTCGAAGTTGACCAGATTTTCCCAAGATCTGCGTATACGGAAGCCGAAAGTACCTGCCGTCCATTCTGCGGAAGACTCAACATCTTCCCAGATGACCTCGCCGGTCTTTTTGTCCGAAATGGTAAAGGTCAGAACGTCGTCTTGATGAACGACCTTGAGATGGTAGTCGCTGCCGTGCGTCAGAAGGCTCTCACCTTCCTTCAAAGTTCCTGCCCAAGATCCATCCCATTTGGAACGACCAACCGAACCCTTTGTACCGTCATTGGCAACAAAAGACAAATAGCCATAGAAGGCGTTAGCGTATACGCTGCTCGCCTGCACAAGATCCGCATGTGTAATAATACCTGCCGCCGACTGCGAATTCATCAGATCCGCCTCGACAGTATAATTTTTCAACAGGTTTGCGTCATGATTTGCAGAATACAGAATAAAGGAGAAGTTGGTGGCTGCATCGAAGCCGCTGGTGACTTCATTATAATACAGACCGCCGTACTTGATAGACCATCCGCCACGATACTGCGTGAAGTCGCTGATCGTTGCCGGATTCGAGAAATCATTCTCATAGAACACATATTCTGTCTTAGTGGCATCCAGCTTGGATGCATCCACCTTAACGGATTGGGGAATCACAACCGTATCCACACTGGTCTGTACTACGGGGTTACTCTTAACATTAGGCTTGTAATCCGCAAGCGACTTTCCGGATGCAAGCCAATCACCGACTGCACCGATTGCCGTAACCTTCAGATTATCAAAGCCGGTAACACCAACATTTACAAGACCGCTGTTCATGATAACCATACGGAAACCGAAGGAGCCAAGCGCCCACTCAGCATTCTCCATCGTATGGTTATAGATCTCTTTGCCCGTCGCCTTGTCGGTTACAATATATGTAAGATTCTTGCCCTCGACTTTGCAATAGAGATGCAGATTTGCACCGGGAGCAGTTACCGACTCGCCGACATGCAGGTTTCCCTGCCAACCGTCAGAGGCATTTGCTCGACCCATTGCAAGCTGGCTACCGGTATAGCTCAAAAACATTTGATAGCCGTAAAAAGAATTCGATGACTTGTTGCTTGCCTGCGTGATATCGCAGCGAAGCAAAGGACCGCCCTGGGATTGTGTGTTCAGCATATCCACTTCCAGGATATAGTCGGTAAGGTTCTTCGCGCCGGGATCCTTAGTGTACAGCAGGAAGCACTGCTGATCCATTTCCAGGCCGCCCATGCCGGTCAGCATCAGCTGTCCGTCAGTGACACCCCATTCACCGCGATACTGGGTGAAATCCGAAAGAGTAGCAGCATTCGAAAAGTCATTTTCGTAATACACATACTCTGCCGCGTTTGCAGTCATCACCATGCCGAAAACAAGCAGCATAGCAGCAACTGCGATTGCCATAAATTTTCTCATTTGTAGGTACCTCCAAATATTAAAAATTTTGTTTTTTACTTTGTAATGGTCGCAGTAGAGGTCGTGCCGTCCCATGCTACGGTACCGCCGAGGTTCTCGGCAACAAAACGCACGGGCATGTAGGTACGATCATTTTCGAGGAATGCGGGAGAATCCAGCGCTACCGACTGACCGTTTACGGTTGCCGCAGTCGCACCGACCGTGATCTTGATCTCAGTGTCCGCGGTTTTCAGCGTTGCGGTCGAGGTTGCACCGTCCCATGCGATCTCAGCGCCGAGCGCCTCTGCAACATAGCGTACAGGCAGCATCGTGCGATCGTTGCGGATGATGGGAGCAACGTCCATGGTCTTTGTCTTGCCGTTTACAGTATAGTCGGTCTTGCCGAGCGTCATTTTCAGTTCAACATAGTCGGACGCCGAAGCAACCGCCGAAACGATCTCCGAGGGCACGCCGACCTCCTCCTCGCGATAGCTGTACGCGCGGTAATAATACGTCTCCCCTTCTATGGTGTAGCGGTCTGTATAGGTATTCTCGGTAACATCTGCATAGTATGCGAAGTTCTTGCCGTCGGTACTGCGGTAGAGTGCATAGCCCTTAGCATTGTCTGCGCTGAGTTTGAGCGTCACACCGTTTTCTCCGGTAGCAGTCACCGTAGCCATACCGAGTTCGGTTCCGTTTGTCTCGATCTCGATCGTGGTCTTGCTCGGATCTGCCGCTGTACGGTTGTCCGTCACACCGAGACGGAGTACACCGTAGGATGCGCCGTTCCACTGGGTATAATCAATATAGTACGGCTCGATGTAGGCAACACGACTCTTTGATTTTTGACCGTCTACATACGGATACCCATGGTAACAGAAAAATCCGTTGCCGTTGCCGTCCGTCATAAAGGATGCGTGTCCCGCGCCGACAATACCAAGGTAGTTTCTGGAGCGAAAAACGGGATTAAAGGTTTTTAGCTCTTTTCCGGGGAGTTCCGGCAGTTTTACCCAGGATTCGGTCTTCAGAGGATCGCCGCCGTTCCAGGTGATCTGTCCGATACCGTAGGTAGACCAGTAGCCGCTGCCCGCATAGGTGATATATACATCGCCGCGCGTACCATACACAGCCGTTGCACCTTCCACAACACGCGGATGCGTTCCGGAAGAACCTTCATATTCCCACATCTGCGTGGGGATCGTCACTACCCCCGGCTCACTGCCGATCGTCCAGGGATTGATCATCTTTGCGATCATGATCTTCTGATAAAACTCTCCGCGCGTGCCGGAACCACCGCGACCGACCTCAGTGACCCAAGTGGTATAAATGCCCTTATACTCACCCTCGGGGATCGTCAGCGTGCTCATACCGATGCCCCACTCGTCATAGGTGGTGCCGTCCGCTTTGAGCAGACGCTGGGAACGATTGACCTCGCCCGTGATCGGGTGACCGTACGGTCCTCTCGGGCTATCGGTGGTGGATTTCAGCACCACAGGCTTTACCTGCGAGGAATCGCCCGTACTGTTACGGAGCGCAAGGAACATATACCAGCCGGAGTTGCCGGGTGCCTCTTCCTCAGAGAAATAGTGGATCTCAGGCGACCAGGTACCGCTGAGCTTGGCTCCGGGACCAAACAGTTCCTCCACAGTCGGATCCTGCGCAGAATCATATACGGTTATGTTAGAGGAACTCTGGAATCCGGAAATCGTTTTAGATTCCAAAATTTGAATCTTGGTCGCTCCGGTTTTGGCCAAATAATAGTACTCCCCATCCTTGAACAGCCAAGGATCTGCGGTGCCGGCGCGCACCTTTGTACTGCTTAGCGTCTCTGCTGAAACAGACAGGGGCAGCGCGAACAATATACATCCCGCCAAGAGCAATACGATAAGTTTTCTCATTTTGTGGTTTTCTCCCTTATATTATATTTTCTCATAATGCATACTGCCGAAAATGCAAGATCCGATGAAACGTAGAATAGTTGGAATTGTGATAGTTATACGCATCGTTGATCGCTGTTCTGCAGAGATACGAAATATTCTCCCCGTCGAACACAAAATCCACATATTGAAATCCTACTTTTTCAATGTCCGCATAACGGTAATCGAGCAGATCACATGCAACCGTCCAGTTTTCCAAGTCGCGGGAGACCAACAGTGAGAGCAGATTCCGTCTGGTTTCCGGTTCATCTATACGTCTGCTTGCGATCGAATAATAACACTGACTGATCTCGTCGTATTTGATCATAAATTTGGAGAGATTGGCGGGGAAAGCAACAGCATGCGAATACGTCAGCGGAGCATCGGGATCATCCGTGTGTACGCGATACACCAAAATCTTCTTTTCTGCCGTCTGATAGCGCATGAAGTTATATAAGTTTCCATCCGGCGCCACGCAAAGCGTTCCCTCGATATTTCCCTTTTCACCATCGGGCGCGGCACCGATCCACGTGGGATCGTATTTGACAGGCGGTGTAAAGTGCCAGTTTTCGGGAACGAGCAGATCATCGTTCTCATCACAGGACATGACCATTGCCGCGTGGAAGTAATCCGTGTTTCCCCAACTGCCCCATTCCAACGTTTCATAGATCCTGCCGTTATACACGACAACATTCTGCGGATTTTTATGCACGCCCACGCTTTTCGCCTTGCCGCCTAAGCCGCGAAAAAGCGTAACAGGTGCACTGAAGGTCTTGCCGCCGTCCGTTGACTTACCGATGAGCAGATCGCCGTATTCGGTGGAGCAGGAAAGCATATAGAGTTCGCCTTTGTGCAGGAACATTTTGCCCCAGAAGCAAGGCATCAGTTCACTGACATAGTGCCAGGTCTCGCCATTGTCATCCGAGCGGAAGATAAGCGTGAGGTTTTGCGGTGCGCTTCCTGCATACAGATCCATGGAAGCCAAAAGATATCCGTCGGGGTGTTTTACCAGGGAGGGCGAACACAAATACCTTCCCGAAAAAGCGTATGCTTCATCATCCGGATGCAGATACTGGACGACCGTTCCAACAGATTCTCCGCACCGCGCAAGGCGGATGCGGCTTTTTGCGGTACCGGCGCATACATAGAATTCATAATCGGTATCCGAGGACAGATCGGGGATGTCGAATGCATTACTTGCCGTATTTCCGCTGTAGATAAATTCTTCGCTGCCGCGCACACGGAAGTAAATGTCATATTTCTCCGCACCGATATCCAACCATTCAAAATGTATCGAGTTTTCATACGGTACGATACGGCAAATATAGATGTCGCCCGTGTCCCATAACAGCGGTCGGTACGGCGTATAGCTCCAAGTACTCTTTCCGCGCATATCATCGTCCCCTTTCTAACAGTTTAGAAGTAAGTTTTCAAAATAATCGGTTGCTGTCTTCATCTGCCGCATGCAGCTTTTTGCGTATTCGGTCAGTTCCTCACTATTCCGATTGCGGGCTGACGTTTCGGTAGGGATTCCGCATAAATTCATATGATATTTTGCAGTCAGCGGATACGGAAGACCTGCCTCGGTAAATCCTAAAGTGCCGATGAAAGACTGGATAAGTTCCGCTTTTTCAGGTTCTTTTTCAAAGTTCTCACAAAGCCAGGCATACAGCTTCGGATGAAAGTTACACATGATCCCGCAGTATCCCTCGGCGCCGTTTCGCATGCTTTCGAGCAAGGTCTGGCAATTCGCGTTCAGCAGTTGAAACATGCTGCCTTTCAGTTGCTTGCACCGCTGTGCAATGACCTCTGCATCGCAGCAGGTATCTTTCATGTAATAAAACTTTCCTGTGCTAAGGCAGAAATCCAAAATTTTAGGTGTTACCAGCCTCTTATACGGATAAGGGCATTCATACAGTCCGAGTTTTACATCCGCAGGCAGGTTGTCTATCAGCTTCTGTGCATTTTGTATCCATACATCATCGCTTTCCTCTGCCGAAGCAAGGCGATTTGTGATCAGGATCAGCGCGTCGGTTCCCGACTGCCATACGGCGTTCAGCTCTTCGATCTGCCCCTCGATCGTATCGGAAACATGTCCGGAAGAAACGACCGTGAACGGTCGATTATACATTTTCGCAAGTTCCTTCGATCGTTTATACACTCTACGGTTCAGCTCTGTCCTTTCTTCTAAAGACAGATAAAAGATCTCGCTGGATTGACAAACGGAAAAAATACCCGTAAGTCCGCTTTCAAAATAAAAATCCACATACCGTTCGGCAGTTTCATAGTCTACGCTGCCGTCTTTTTTATACGGTGTGATCATTGTTGTAAAAATATCCATACTGCACTCCTTCGTTGCTTCTATAAAAACTATATCAAATATGCGCACTTTTTGACAATTTCTAAAACAGACTTTATTTTGTGTTTTTGGGACATTTCATTGACGGCGAAATCCGAAAAGAATATAATAAAAACCAACAAGGCGTTATCCTGCATGGAGGCTATCATGAAAATACTCTATCGGCAACCGCAAAAAGATGACAAGGACAGAGCGGCACATGTACCATTTGAGTGCTTTGGGATCGAAAAATGTTATTTAAAACAGATCCTGAGCGATCACGATGGCGCAAACTGCATCAAAAGCTATCATTTTCATACGGGGTATGAATTTCATTTGATCGTACAAGGCAAGCAAACCTATGAAACCGCGGAAGGGTGCTATCCCGTCGAATCCGGACATTTTCTGATGGTTCCCCCAAATAAAAAGCACAAGATCGTCGAAACAGCACCGCACACATGCAAATATGCAATTACATTTGCCCCCAATCCCGAAAACGCGGCTGCATTTGCAGATGCTTCAAACGGCGATTGTGTTTGTCAAGAGATCCCCGAAGAATTGCTCCGAACGATTCAATACATTCTTTCCGAGTACGAGCTTTCGCTTTCGACCTCTGAATTTTTGATCGGAAACCGCGTGTTGGAAAGTATTCTTTTGCTATTCCGATCCGTTGGCACAGCCGAGACAAAATCGCAGCCGCCGATCGGCATGGTGGATGCACGTATCGATCTCGCCAAGCAGTTCATCCGAGATAACATCCAATCTCCGCTGCAGGTCAGCGAAGTGGCTGCATATTGCTACGTCAGCCCCAAACAACTGACAAGACTCTTTTATGCGTCCGAAAAAATCTCTCCCGCAATATACATCAAAAAAGAAAAGATTCGCTACATCGAATCCCTTTTGGCTGATCCGACACTCTCCCTGCGAGAGATCAGCGACCGAATGTGTTTTGCAAATGAGTATTCTTTTAACGCGTTTTTCAAAAAATATTACGGCATGCCGCCGGGACAATACAGAAAAATGCTGCAATAATATAATCCCCCAAAGGGCGGAACCGTAGCTCCGCCCTTTGGGGGATTTTTATTCACGATCGAATGCGTCTCGAATTGCCGCATTTGCCTTGTCGATAGCAGCATGCAGCGATTCAGTTGTCACTGCACCGCCGCGATCGGGAATAAACATACGCAGCACTCTGTCACGGCGGCGGCGCAGCTCCATGTTGTTCATATCAAACGCATGCTCTTCCAGCTTTGCAAAGGCATCGGGGTCGAAAACCGCACGGAGCAATTCTTTCGCGGCCGGACGCGGGATGCGTGCATCCAGCACGATATCTTCCACCGTCGTATCCTTGGTGATCAGCGGCATAAAGCGGTCGTCATCCTCCACCGTGATCGTCGCGGACAACGGCAGATCGCGGCTGCTTGCGCCTGCCAGCAGCTCGTACTCGCCGCCTATCTTGCGAAAATCGCCCAATTTTGCATCCCAGACCGAGAACGCGCGGTCGGAAAGCGCAAAGGTCACTTCCCTCTCCTCGTCGGGCGCGAGCTCAACCTTTTCAAAGCCGATCAGCGCACGCTCGGGGCGGGCAAAGCCGTAGGATGAGGGGCCGACATAGTTTTCCAACGCGTGGTGCGGCAGTGCGTGTACATAGAGCTGCACGACCTCTTTGCCGACGCGGTCGCCGACATTTTTCACGGTGACGGTAACACTGTTTCGATCCGCGCAGATCGAAGTATATGCGAACTCGGTGTAGGAAAGACCGTAGCCGAACGGGAACAGCACGTCCATCTTTCGCTTGTCATAGTAGCGATAACCAACATAGATGTCCTCGCCGTAGAAGCACTCGTCATTATCACCCGGGAAATACGGGTATGCGGGATTGTCCTCAAAGCGCAGCGGATGTGTCTCGGCGAGCTTGCCGGACGGATTGACCGTACCGAAAAGAATGCGAGCGACCGCACCGCCGAGCGCCTGCCCACCGAGATATGCATGCAGAAGCGCGGGAACTTTATGGATCCATGGCAGTTCCGCAGGGCTGCCGCCGAACAGCACGACAGCAACCTTGTCACATGCCGCCGTGACCGCTTCGATCAGCTTATTGTGCGCGGGCGGGAGCTGCATATGGCGGCGATCGCGCCCCTCAGTCTCGTAGCTGTCGGGCATTCCTGCGAAGATCACAGCTCTGCCGCATGCCTTTGCCGCGTTGACCGCTTCGGCGATCAGTGCGTCATCGGTCTTGTGGTTTTCGTCATAGCCCGCGGCATACACGATCTCGCAGCCGTTTTCTGCCGCGAGGTACTCGGTGATGTCATCCACGCGCGTGGGGTTGACATGGCTGGAGCCGCCGCCCTGATAGCGCGGCACCTTGGCAAAGCCGCCGATGACCGCAAGCGGCTGTCCCTTCGCAAACGGCAAAATCTTTCCCTCGTTTTTGAGCAGCACCATGCACTCCTGTGCAGCCTTGGCAGCCGCCGCGTGGTGTGCATCCACATCAAAAGTACCCTTTTCGGCGGCGGGTACGTGACGGAAGATCACACGCAGAACATTTGCCACCGAACGGTCGATCTCCTCCATGGAGACCTCGCCGCGCTTGTACGCCGCAAGCAGCTCCGCATCACGTATGCCGTGCGACGGCGGCATCTCCACATCGTTGCCCGCCTTGTAGGACGGCACGCGGTCGCTCATGGCGTTCCAGTCGCTCATCACATACCCGTCAAATCCCCAGCTCTTGCGCAGCAGATCGGTCAAAAGATACTTGTTTTCATTGACGTACTGCCCATTGATACGGTTATAAGGCGACATCACCGTCTGCACATGCCCCTCTTTGACCGCCGTTTCGAACGACGGCAAATAGATCTCATGCAGCGCACGCTCGGAGAGATTTGCACTGGTGGAAAAGCGGCGCGTTTCTTGATTGTTGACGCAGAAATGCTTTGCGCATGCGGCAACGCCCTCTCCCTGCAGCCCGCGAATGAACGCGGATGCCATCTTGCCGCTGAGGTACGGATCCTCGCTGTAATACTCAAAGTTGCGACCGCAGGTGGGCGAACGCTTAATGTTCATGCCCGGTCCGAGCAGCATCGAAACCCGCTCGGCGCGGCACTCCTTGCCGATGTAACTGCCCACGCGCTCGCAAAGCGCCACATCCCATGAGTTTGCCATTGCGGATGCAGGCGGGAAGCAGGTCGCCTGCACCGTATAGTATTCGCCCTTTTCGTTTTTATCGCGCTTGCGCAAACCGTGCGGTCCGTCGCACTTCATGATCTGCGGAATGCCCAGCCGTGAAAGCGACGGCGCATGCCATGTATCATCCCCCGAACAAAAGGAAATCTTCTCCTCAATCGTCATCTGCCGAAGCAGTTCTTTGATCTTGTTTTCCATAGTTATCCTCCAAGGCGTTGATTTTTTTCTACTACTTGCATTATAGCAAAAATATGTTATAATACAAGAAATAACAGGCAAAACAACAGACATTTTTTGCGATATTGGAGAAAGAACATGCCGATCGATTATGAAACCAAATGGACCGGGATCCACGCCTGGCACCGCCGCACATTCGGTCCGATGCAGCAGCATCTGCACGACTATGCAGAAATAATCTATGTGCGAAGCGGTGAGATCGTCTACTCGATCAATTTTACAGAGCATCATTTGCAGGCAGGCGATGTGATCTTTACATTCCCCGAGCAGATCCACGGACACCCCGCGTCCGACGCGGAAAATATCTGTCTTCTCTTTCCGAAAAATCTGCCGATCTACGACGCAGTGCTCAGCAATATGTCTCCCTCCGATCCCGTGCTGCACGGCGCGGTCGATACCGAACTGGACGCGCTGTTTTGTCAAGCCGCTACGGCAAACCGCAACAAGGATGTTCCGTATTCCAAGGGCATCGCGCAGGGATATATTGCACTGATCCTCGGCCGGCTGTTGCCTCTACTCGACCTGCAGCCCGTGGAGAATCGCGCAAATTCGATCGAGCGGCAACTGATCGAATACTGCTCGACGCATTACAAGGAGCCGATCTCGCTGACCTCGGTTGCCGAAGTGCTGGGATACTCGGCAACGCATCTGTCGCATCTGTTTTCCCGGAAGTTCAAGATCGGCTTTTCCAAATTCATTTCCACCATGCGCGTGGAAGAAGCCAAAAAGATGCTGCGCGGCAGCACGCCGATCACACAGATCGCACTCGACTGCGGCTTCGGCAGCATGCGCAACTTCAATCGCGTATTCAAAGAAGCCACAGGAAAGACACCGAGTCAGTATAGAATGGAAAGAGCCATGCATTCTTAAGATGCACGGCTCTTTTAGGCTACTGAACAAAACAAGAAGAAGTATCGATATCTTTTTTGTTTCCTTTCCCTCTAAATTTTTCTCGAAAGGATCAAGGTCTCATAGGATGCAAGCGTAATTTCGCCGCTAACTTCTTTTTTATCATCGGCGATTATCCAGGTATACTTTGTGGAAGTCGTAAGCGGCTTCGTTGAGTAATTCTGCAAGAACACATAAACATTCTCACCGTCTGTTCTCGAATGCGCCGTCATACCATAAGGAAGTTCACCATCGAAGTCAGATGTGATACCGCATTCATTCAGTAAAAGCTCGGTAAATTTATCGTTGAAATCATCCTCGCCGCGGAATGCGGTATAGTATGCTTTACCTTTGCCGTAGTTGTTTACGGTAATGGCAGGCATACCTGCATAGAAATCCTCGCCATATGTTGCAAGTACTTCTGCACCTTGTGCATGGATAAGCTCGCAATAGTCAACGGCTTTATAAGTTACGCCGTCAAGCTCAACCTTGTTGCTTTCGCCGGGATAGAGCGTGTCAATTTCCTCATTCCAGATGCCGAACACATCCTTAAGCTTGCCGCCGGGGAAACCGCCGAGGTGGCAACGGTCATTTTCATTCACCATGCCAAGCATATATGTGCACTGCAATGTACCGCCGTTTTTAACGTACTGCTCAAGTTTATCAATCATCTTGGCGCTGGTTACATAAAGCATCGGAGCAATGATAATGTCATAGCAGCTGAAATCATCATCCTCACCGATAACCTCTACGTTGATACCGCGCTTCCAAAGTGAGAAATAATGGTCATGGATTGTATTCATATACTTCTTATCACGCAACTGGAAGCCTTCTGTTTTTTCAAGTGCCCAGCGATTCTGCCAATCGTAAACAATAGCAACACGGCTTTCGGTAACTGTACCGAGTATGCTTTCGTCAAGTTTTTTAAGTCTTGCACCAACTTCGCTGACATCACGGAATACACGGGTATTCTCGTGTCCAACATGGTCAACAACTGCTCCGTGAAACTTTTCTGTCGAGCCACGGCTCTTTCTCCACTGGAAATACAGTACCGAATCGGAACCGTGTGCCAAAAGCTGCATTGCTGCAAGCATATGCATACCCGGACGTTTTAGCTTGTTGTATGCATGGTGGTTAACGTTACTGGGTGTGCATTCCATCTGGATAAACGGCTTATGCTTAAGCGAACGGTTGAGGTCAAAACGTGCCGCATGGTCACTGGCAAGTCTTATGTCGGACTCATCGCCTCTCCATGTCGGGTATGAGTCGTGCGATACAAAATCAAGTTCTTTTGCAAATTTTCTATAGTCAAGTCCGGGGAAAAAGCCCATCAGATTTGTTGTAACAGGAATGTTTGGTGTATATTTGCGAAGCGGTGCGATCTCATTTTTGAAAAAGTCCACTGTCTGGTCTGTGATAAAACGGCGCCAGTCAACGAAAAGTCCGCTCATTGTACATTCACCCATGGGAGATGTAGGATCTATCTGGCTCCAATCAGTGTATATATGTGACCAGAACGGGGTCCACCACTGGTCATTAAGCTCGTCAAGCGTGCCGTACTTTTCTTTAAGCCACCCACGGAATGCGTCTCTGCAAAGGTCGCAATGGCAAGCTCCGCTGTACTCGTTTGAAACATGCCATGCGATAAGTGCAGGATGGTCTTTGTAACGCTCGGCAAGAAGACCGTTAATCTTTGCCACCTTCTCACGGTAAATGGGAGAAGTAAAGCAATGATTGTGGCGACCGCCAAACCAACGGCGATGTCTTGTTTCATCTACTCGCAAAACTTCAGGATACTTCTGTGCCATCCACGCAGGACGCGCACCGCTCGGCGTTGCGAGGATTACTCTGCCGCCGTTTGCATAAATGTCATCCATTGCTTTGTCAAGGAAAGTGAAGTCATACTTACCCTCTTCGGGTTCAAGTGCAGCCCATGCAAAAATGCCAACGCTCATTGAGTTACAATTTGCGAGCTTAAACAGACGCATGTCCTCTTTAAGCACCTCGGGATAATTCTGCCACTGGTCGGGGTTGTAATCGCCGCCGTGTAAAAAGTGCTTGAAGTTTTCATTCATGTAGATCTTTTTCATGCTTTTTCTCCAGTCAAAAAGGGATAAATATATCTTACAAGTATATCATACAAAAAACTTTCCGAAACCGCAATGCACAAAATGTTGAAAAAATATGCACAAAATCAAATTTATGCTTGCTTTTCTTCTGTTTTTATCCTATGCTATATACAAATCATATTTTACGGAGGCAGTATGTATATCCACCGCGCATATCTCGGACGACAGCACGAAGACATCGTAAACACGACCATACCGCTACTGATCACGGCGGTGGGATACTTCCGCGTACACACCAGAGAAATGCTGAAAACCTACCGAAAAAACGGCAGAGGCGACTATCAGTTGATCTATATTGCCGAAGGCAAGTTACATCTCGTCATCGACGGCAAGGAGCAGATCGTGCCCAAAGGCAATATGATCCTCTTTCACCCCGGTGAGCCGCAGATCTATACGCTATACGCCAAGGATCACCCCGAGACCTATTGGGTGCACTTCACCGGAAACAACGTCGAGCGTATTCTGGAGTACTATCATATTCCGCGGGATGTCAACGTCTTTTTTACCGGTATTTCCCGCAACTACAAATGGGTCTTCCGCCTGATGATACAGGAACTGCAGTTAAAAAGAACAAATTTTACGGATATGCTCACGCTCCATCTCCAACAGCTTTTTCTCTTCATCAGCCGCACGATAGAGGAAAAAATACATATCTCCGCCGATCTGTTTGACGAGATCGAGCAGGCGATACACTACTTTAACAAGTATTTCTACCAGCAGATTGTAATCGAAGACTATGCCAAAGAGCACCATATGACACCGTGGTGGTTTATTCAGAATTTCAAGAAAATAGCACAGGTCACACCTGCGCAATATATCGTTTCATTAAGAATAAATAACGCGATGAATCTTCTGGATACCACCGATTATTCAATCGCTAAAGTTGCCGCGTCTGTCGGCTATGATAACGCACTATATTTCAGCCGTTTGTTCCATAGGCATGTCGGCTGTTCGCCTAGAGAATACAAAAAGCGCAAAGAATAAATCGACGGCAAAACTCGGAAAAGAAAAAGCACCCGATTGGGTGCTTTTTTGACCTTTTTTGACTAACTGTAATACTTTTCGCGTTTGCGCTTGATAACGGCGTGGTAGATACCATAGCCGATCAAAGCCACGATAATCAGCACCGCGAGAACATACACGCCCTCGCCGGTTGCGCTGCTGATCTTGAGTTCTTCCCAAAGATTATTGACAAGCAGCAGAGTCTCGGAATCGAGATTGTGGTAGCTCATCTTGTTGTAGTTTTCGTGAAAACCGAAATCCTCGGGGTACAGGATCGCCATTGCCTCCTCGCCCATGTCATCCATGTACACTTCGCTCTCATAGACGGCGGAGTTCGGAGAC
>JAFTOT010000019.1 GCA_017463665.1 Clostridia bacterium
ACAGTGCTTGCTCACTGCCGCTGTGCAAAACATGAAGAAAATTGCAATGTGTTGTTGGAACAACATCACATTGTTCATGCTATTTTTTCAAAAATACAAAGCCTATCTCGATTTTGAGATAGGCTTTGTCAGTAGTCTGAGAGCCGAGTTCCAAGAACTCGGCTCTTATCTTTACATCTCCACCACAAGATCCGCATTCTCTTTTGTGCGGTTGGCTTTGTAGTAGGCTTCTTCCAGAGGGATCCAGCGCTTTTTGAACATCTCTGCCATCTGTGCGCCGTTGCGGACGAGGATGCGCTGCATCTGCGCATCGGGCGCGATGTCGAAAAAGACCTTCAGATCGGCGTAATCGCCGAACGCGGGGTGACAACTGTACGCGCCCTCCACGATGCGGTACGCGGACGCACATACTTCGCGCTCGCCCTCGATCGCCATTTTGCCGCAATCGAAAATGCGATAGGAAAAGCGCTCTGCGCTATGCAAGTGCGGCAGCACTTCTTCCGAAAAGCGCTCATAGTGCACATTGCCGCCGGGGAGGGCAAATCTTTCCTCGCTGCGCAGCGCAGGCGGCAGGAAAAAGTCATCCATGTGCACGACGGGTGCGCCGAGAATTTCGGCAAGCATTGCCGCCGCCGTGGATTTGCCCGCTGCGGCTCTGCCCTCCAGCGCGAGCACGCACGCACGGTCGCTTTTCGGCAGTGCGGCGATCTTTTCGAGGATGGGCAAAAGGCGTGTAAAGCGGCGATCCACGATGCGGTACGCGGGCTTTTCCGCCGCGCGGTAGACCTCGCTGTGATGTACGGTCGGCATGCCCGCCGCCGTATACTGCTCCAGATATGTCTTCCGGTCGGCGAGTGGCAAAACCTTTCCCGCGGTGGCAAGGTACTCCTTGAACAGTTCGCTCTTGCCGCGCGCAGTACGCACCGATGCCGCAAACATGTTAAACAACCACTCGGCGGGCAGCCCCTTCGCCTTCCACGCGGCAAGGTTCACGCGGCAGACCTCCGCCGAGATCTCCTCACAGAGCGGCAGCTTTGCGGCTTCGACGGCAGCGTATTCCTCGGCGAAGTACTTCTCCGCAGCACCGAAATCGGTCAGCAGATGCTCCGCGCCCAGTGCCGCCTGATAACACAGCTTCACCGCGTCCTGCGGCTGCATCGAGGGATGCAGCTTGTATTGTTCTTTCAAATAATTTGCAAATTCCATATTGCACCTGTCTGCATCCCGCTGCGGGATCAGCTTTGCCTTTTTCAGCGTCAGCACGATGGCGGGCACGAAAGCGAGCTGCATCGCGATGCCCGGCAGCGCCGTGACGAAATAGCTCGTCACCCACAGCGCGAGCGAATACTCGCCTGCCGAAAAGAGCAGCGACTGCGCGATTCCCGCCACCGCTCTGCCGCACAGCATGCCGACGATCAGACTGATGTAAAGATCGGCGACGTATTTTTTCGTCTGCACGAGCCGCATGCAGAGTCCCGTGACAAGTCCGTATACCGCCAGCTCCACAAGCATGCCCGGCAGATAGCCGAGCGGCGGCATCTGCGTGAGGATGCTCGAAAGAAACGGTCCGAGCACGCCGCAAACAAGACCGTACTGCCAGCCGCAGACAAGACCGCAAAGCAGCACGGGAATATGCATCGGGCAGAGCACGCTGCCCGCATTCGGAATTCCGTGGAACGCCCACGGCAGCACCACGCACAGCGCCGTGCACAGCGCCGTAATGATCAGTTTTTTTGTATCCGTAAAAGTTTTCATATGCAAAATATACCACTTGGTTCTGTCAAAAACAAGAGGAATGTTCCGTGAACATTCCTCTTGTTTTTATTACTTCAATTCAATGATCGAAGCATCCCACATTGCGGGAGCCTCATAGCCGAGGAGGTTGACGGTAGTAGCCGCTACGTTCGAGAGACCGAACTCACCTGCGTCTTCTTTCACGGTGTAGGCACCGCCGGAGAAGTTATCATAAATGATGCAGGGAACGCGGTTGAGCGTGTGGCTGGTCTTGGACTTCTTGGAGCCGTCCTTGCCGAGCTTCAGGTTGCCCTGCTTGTCGAGCTCGTACATCTCGTCCGCATTGCCGTGGTCAGCGGTGATGATCGCCGCGCCGTGCAGCTTGTCAACGACTTTCAGAATGCGTGCGAGCTGCAGGTCAAGCGCTTCCATCGAGCACTGGGTAGCCACAAAGTTGCCCGTGTGACCGACCATGTCGCCGTTCGGGAAGTTGACACGCAGGCAGCGGTACTTGCCGCTCTCGAGGCACTCGATCAGCTTGTCGGTGATCTCTGCGCACTTCATCCACGGGCGCTGCTCAAAGGGAACGACATCCGAGGGGATCTCGATGTAGGTCTCGAGCTCGTCGGAGAACTTGCCGCTTCTGTTACCGTTCCAGAAGTAGGTAACGTGACCGTATTTCTGCGTCTCGGAGATCGCGAGGATCGAAACGCCGCTGTTTGTGAGGTACTCACCCATGGTGTTGGTGATCTCGGGGGGATTTACGAGGAAGTTCGAGGGGATATGCAGGTCGCCGTCGTATTCGAGCATGCCCGCGTATACCAGCTTGGGATAGCGAACGCGGTCAAAGTGGGTGAACTCCGCGTCGTCAAACGCCTTGGAGATCTCGATAGAGCGGTCGCCGCGGAAGTTGAAGAACACTACGCTGTCGCCGTCACCCACCGTGCCGACGGGTGCGCCGTTCTCCGCGATGACGAACGCGGGGAGATCCTGGTCGATGACACCGAGCTCTGCGCGGTAGGTCTCCACTGCCTCGTGCGCGCTTGCAAACTGTCTGCCCTCGCCGAGCACGTGCGTCTTCCAGCCTGCCTCGACCATCTTCCAGTTTGCTTCGTAGCGGTCCATGGTGATCTGCATGCGTCCGCCGCCGCTTGCGATCTTGATATCAAAGTTTGCATCGCGGAGATCTGCGAGGAACGCCTCAAACGGATCGATGTAGTCAAATGCGCTGGTCTCGCCGACGTCACGACCGTCGATGAGGATATGAATGCGCACGCGCGCGATGCCCTCTGCCTTTGCCTGATTGATCATGGCTTTCAGATGGTCGATGTGCGAGTGCACGTTACCGTCCGAGAACAGACCGAGGAAATGCAGGGTGGAATTGTTGTCTTTTACATTGCCGATCAGCTTCTTCCAGGTCTCGCCTGCGAACATTTTGCCGCTCTCGATCGACTGGGACACCAGTTTTGCACCCTGTGCAAAGACCTGACCTGCGCCGAGCGCGTTGTGACCGACCTCGGAGTTGCCCATGTCGTCATCACCCGGCAGACCAACGGCAGTGCCGTGCGCCTTCAGCTTGACCATGGGGTATTTTTCCATCAGCATGTCGAGAGTGGGCGTGTTTGCCGCCGCAACTGCGTTTGCCGCATTTGCCGCCGTCAGACCGACACCGTCCATAACGATCGTCAGAACAGGACCCTCAATGCCCTTAAAACTTGCTTTGTTCAGCTTCGTTTCCATCTATGTTTCTCCTTGTGAATTTATTTCCTAAATAAATATTATACCAAAAAATATATGTTTTTCAATAGGTTTGTTAAATTTTTGGCTTTTCGTAGGGCGCGACGTCCCCGACGCGCCGCATTAACCGAGGTGAAACGGCGCGTCGGGGACGTCGCGCCCTACAATATTACCGGATCTCCCCGACCGAGAACAGCACGTTTTTGGCATCGAGTGAGAGCAGACCGTAGGTGAACTTGCCGTCGCGCGGTGCGCCGATCGAACCAGGGCACAAGAGATAGATGCCGCTTTCCGAGTCGTACTCCTCGTGCGCGATGTGCGTGTGCCCGTAGAGTGCGATATCGGCTTTTCGTTCCTTTGCCGCGCTGAGCAGACCGCCGAGCCCGTATTTCACGCCGCGCGTATGCCCGTGGCAGAGAAAGATGCGATGCCCGCTGATCTCCAGTGTCAATTCTGTCTCGGAAACACCGTCGAGGAAGGTGTCGCAGTTGCCGCGGACGGCGACAAACGCCGCCTGCGGCGCGACCTCGCGCAGAGCATCGAGATGCCGGCACCCGTCCCCGAGGAACAGCACCGTACGGCACTCGGGATGCATCTTCACCGCCTCCACCGCATAGCGGTAGTAGGCGTGGATATCGGATAGAATTAAGATGTTTTCCATATGGCATTCCTATAACGATACATTCTAACATAGGCTCCCTTGCCTAAAGGGAGCTGTCACCGCAAGGTGACTGAGGGATACGTTTCCCAGATAAACTAACTTTTTAATTTTGCTCTATCTTTAATGTTAGTTTGCCAAGGAACGTATCCCTCCGACGGCTACGCCGCCACCTCCCTTTAGGCAAGGGAGGCTATGCTTCAGCGAAGTTTCTCTCTAAGATACAGCCCCGTATACGACCCATCGACCTGCGCCACTTCCTCCGGCGTGCCCTCGGCGACGATTCTGCCGCCGCCTTCGCCGCCCTCGGGGCCGAGGTCGATGATGTGGTCGGCGATCTTGATCATGTCGAGGTTGTGCTCGATGACGACTACCGTGTTGCCGCCGTCGCAGAGACGGTTGAGCACGTCGATCAGCTTTGCCACGTCCGCGGTGTGCAAGCCTGTGGTCGGCTCGTCGAGAATATAGATCGTTCTGCCCGTGGACCGCTTGGACAGCTCGGTGGCGAGCTTGACGCGCTGCGCCTCACCGCCGGACAGCGTGGTGGACGACTGTCCGATCTTAACATAGCCGAGTCCCACATCGTAGAGCGTCTGCATCTTGCGCTGGATCGCGGGAACGCCCGAGAAGAACTCGATACCCTCCTCGACCGTCATTTCCAGCACTTCGTAGATGTTTTTATCCTTATATTTGACCTCCAGCGTCTCGCGGTTGTAGCGTCTGCCGCCGCAGACGTCGCACTTGACGTACACATCGGGGAGGAAGTGCATCTCAATGCACTTTACGCCGTCGCCCTCGCAGGCTTCGCAGCGTCCGCCTTTAATATTGAACGAGAATCTGCCCGACTTGTAGCCGCGCGCCTTTGCCTCGCGCGTTTTGGCAAACAGCTCGCGGATGTCCGAGAACACGCCCGTGTAGGTCGCGGGGTTGGAGCGCGGTGTGCGTCCGATGGGGCTCTGGTCGATGCAGATGACCTTGTCGAGCGCACCGACACCCTCGATCTTGTCGTGATCGCCGGGGAATGTGACTGCGCGGTTGAGCGTCGCCGCAAGGCTCTCGTGTAGGATCGAGTTGACCAGCGAGGACTTGCCGCTGCCCGAAACGCCCGTCACGGCGATGAACTTGCCGAGTGGGAATGTGACATCTACGTTTTTGAGGTTGTGTTCGCGCGCACCCTTGACCGTGAGGAACGCGCCGTTTCCTTTGCGGCGTTCGGCGGGCACGGGGATGGTCTTTCTGCCCGAGAGGTACGCGCCCGTGATCGAGTCCTTGCACCTTGCGACCTGCGCGGGGGTGCCTGCCGCCATCACTCTGCCGCCGTGGATGCCCGCGCCGGGGCCGATATCCACGACATAGTCTGCCGCGCGCATGGTGTCCTCGTCGTGCTCGACGACCACGACCGTGTTGCCGAGGTCACGCAGCTTGCGCAAAGTCGCGATCAGCTTATCGTTGTCGCGCTGATGCAGACCGATGCTCGGCTCGTCGAGGATGTAGAGCACGCCGACCAGCGATGAGCCGATCTGCGTGGCAAGTCGAATACGCTGTGCTTCGCCGCCCGAGAGCGTGCCCGCCTTGCGCGCGAGGTCGAGATATTCGAGTCCCACACTGCAGAGGAACGACAGACGCGCGCGGATCTCTTTCAAAATCTCTGCCGCGATCTGCTCCTTTTCGGGATCGAGCACAAGATTTTCGACAAATTCCAGCATCTTGTCGATCGGCATGAGGCAGATCTCATGGATGTTCTTGCCGCCGACCGTGACCGACAGCATCATTTTATTGAGACGTCCGCCGCCGCACTCGGGGCAGACCTGCTCTTCGAGCATGCTTTCGTAGTATTCAAGACCGTAGCTCTCGCGGCGGCGGTCGATCATCGGGATGATGCCCTCAAACGCGACCGTCTGGTGATGCGCAGTGCCGCCGAAATAGCGCGTGACCTTGTAGAGCTCCTTGCCCGTACCGTAGAGGAGCGCGTTCATCGCCGTTTTGGTGAAGGTATTCAGCGGCTGATCCATCGTGAAGCCGAACTTTTTGCCGACCGCTTCGATCAGGGGGCCGTTCCAGCTCTCCTCCTCCATGGTCTTAAAGCCGTTGCACGCGATCGCGCCCTCACGCAGGGACAGCGACTTGTCGGGCATCAGCTTCTTCTCGGAAACGCGGGTGAGCGCACCGAGACCCGAACAGCGCGGGCATGCGCCGTTCGGCGCATTGAACGAGAACATGCGCGGCTCCAGCTCGCCGAAGCTGATGCCATGCTCCTCGCAGGCATATTTGAGCGAATAGTCAAACTCCTGCTCCTCTGCCCCCTCCTCGCGCGGCATGGTGACCACGCGGACGAGCCCATCGGTAAGATTTACCGCTGTCTCGACCGAGTCACCGATGCGCGTGCGCGAATCGGGGCGGTTGACGATGCGGTCAATGACGATCTCAATGGTGTGCTTCAAATTCTTGTCGAGCGTGATCGTCTCGGACAGGTCGTAGAGGCTGCCGTCCACGCGCACGCGGGAATAACCGCTGCGGCGCGCATCGGTGAACACCTTTTCGTGCATACCCTTTGCCGAGCGGACCACGGGCGCGAGGATCATCATGCGCTCGCCCTCGGGCAGGCCCCGGATATGGTCGATGATGGTATCCACCGTCTGCTGGGTGATCTCCTTGCCGCAAACGGGACAGTGCGGCACGCCGCAACGGGCATACAAGAGACGCAGATAGTCGTAGATCTCGGTGACGGTGCCCACGGTCGAGCGCGGGTTCTTGGAAGTGGTCTTCTGGTCGATCGAGATCGCGGGGGAAAGTCCCTCGATGCTGTCCACATCGGGCTTGTCCATCTGCCCGAGGAACATGCGCGCGTAGGACGACAGCGACTCGACAAAGCGGCGGTGCCCCTCGGCATAGAGCGTGTCAAACGCCAGCGAGGACTTGCCGCTGCCCGAAAGTCCGGTGAGAACCGTAAGTTTATCGCGCGGAATGGTGAGGTCAATATTTTTGAGATTATTCACCCTCGCGCCTTTGATGATGATATCTTTAGCCATAATCGTTTTGGGAGCTGTGCATACGCACAACTCCATGATTTGCAACCTAACGGTTGCATGATTTGAGCACTGCGTGCTCATGATTTGGCTACGCCATGATTTGCCCCGGAGGGCATGGAGGTTGCAAATCAAATCATGGAGCGTGCGCGAGAAATCATGATGCGTCAGCATCAAATCATGACGGCAAAGCCGTCAAATCATTTTACAATCCTTTCAACTCTTTTATCTTATCTCTGAGGAATGCCGCTTTTTCGAATTCGAGCTTCGAGGATGCGGCGCGCATTTCCTTGGTGTATTGTTCGATGAGGGCTTCGCGCTCGGTCTTGGTGAGCTTCTTCTTTGCTTCGGCTGCCTCTTTCTTGCTCTTGCCGCCGAGACTGATCACGTCGCGCACATCCTTGACGATGGTCTTCGGCACGATGCCGTGCGCTTTGTTGTAGGCGTCCTGAATGGAGCGGCGGCGCTCGGTCTCGTCGATCGCGCCTTTCATCGACGCGGTGACACTGTCGGCGTACATGATAACTTTGCCGAGAGCGTTTCGCGCCGCGCGACCGACCGTCTGCACAAGCGAGGTTTCACTGCGTAAGAATCCTTCCTTGTCCGCGTCGAGGATCGCTACAAGCGAAACTTCGGGGATGTCAAGACCTTCGCGAAGCAGGTTGATGCCGACCAGCACGTCGAACACGCCGAGCCGCAGGTCGCGCACGATCTCCATGCGCTCCATCGTCTCCACGCTGTGGTGGATATACTTGACCTTGATGCCGTTGGCATCGAGGTAGCCTGTGAGGTCTTCCGCCATCTTCTTGGTCAAAGTGGTGACCAGCACGCGCTCGCCGCGTGCGCTCCGCGCGCGGATCTCGCCCATGAGGTCGTCCACCTGCCCCTCGATCGGTCGAACCTCGACGATGGGATCGAGCAGTCCCGTCGGGCGGATGATCTGCTCCACGATCTGTCCGCTGCGCCCTTTTTCATACTCGCCCGGCGTGGCGCTGACGTAGACGACCTGGTTGATCTTGCTCTCAAACTCGTCAAAGAACAGCGGTCGATTGTCATACGCACTCGGCAGACGGAACCCGTATTCGACAAGGTTTGTCTTGCGCGCCTTGTCGCCGCCCGACATGCCGCGCACCTGCGGCAGTGTGACGTGCGACTCGTCGATAAACATGAGAAAATCTTTCGGAAAATAGTCGAGCAGCGTGTACGGCGTGGAGCCCGCAGGGCGGCGGGAAAGCACGCGCGAGTAGTTTTCGACACCCGAGCAGAAGCCGACTTCGCGCAGCATTTCGAGGTCGTAGCGCGTGCGTTGCTCGATGCGCTGTGCCTCGATCAGCTTGTTCTGCGACTTGAAAAACTCGATGCGTTCGTCCAGCTCTTCTTCGATATCTTTCAGTGCCTCCTCGCGCTTGTCGTCGGTGACGGCATAGTGCGTCGCGGGGAAGATCACCGCCACATCCAGCGAACGCAGCAGCTCGCCCGTCAGCGCATTGACCTCGCTGATGCGGTCGATCTCGTCGCCGAAGAACTCCACGCGCACCGTCTTTTCATTTTCGGACGCGGGAAAGATCTCGACCGTGTCGCCGCGCACGCGGAACTTGCCGCGCACAAAACCGACGTCGTTGCGCTCATAGCTGATGGCGACCAGACGGCGGAGCAGCTCCTCGCGATCCATCGTCATGCCGCGGCGCATCACGATCTGCAGCTCCTGATACTCGCCCGGATCGCCCAAGCTGTAGATGCAGGAAACGCTGGCAACGATGATGACATCCCGCCGCTCAAACAGCGCGCTCGTCGCGCTGTGGCGCAGCTTGTCGATCTCGTCGTTGATCATCGCGTCCTTTTCGATGTACATGTCCTTGCCGGGGATGTACGCCTCAGGCTGATAGTAGTCGTAGTAGGAAACGAAGTACTCCACCGCGTTGTGCGGAAAGAACTCGCGGAACTCCGAGCAGAGCTGCGCGGCGAGCGTCTTGTTGTGCGCGAGGACGAGCGTAGGCTTATTGACATTGGCAATGATGTTCGCCATCGTAAAGGTCTTGCCCGAGCCCGTGACGCCGAGCAGCGTCTGCTCGGAGAGCCCCGCATCCACGCCCGCCGAGAGCTTCGCGATCGCCTCCGGCTGATCGCCCGTCGGCGCATATTTGGAAACCAACTCAAATTTATCCATTTAAAACTCCCCTATAGGAAACCTTTAAAAATACCGACACTTATAGATTATACTATTATACCACAAGCAGATAAAAATGTATAGGGAATTTGCAATTTTTTCGCGCCCCATTCTTTTGCTCCGATTTTTACAAATTGTGCCGAAAAGTATATTGACAGTGCCGCGGCGCGCGCGGCATAATATAAATATAGAATAAAAATACCATCATAAAGGAGCTTGCCATGTTACGGGGAAAGAAAATACTGGTCGTCGGCGCGAGCCGCGGTATCGGCGAGGCGATCGCCTATGCCTATGCAAAAGAAGGAGCCGATCTTACGCTTGTCGGCCGCAATCTCGAAACCTTGCAGCCGGTCGCAGAAAAGTGCCGCGCTATGGGCGTTTGTGCCTATACGATCGAATGGGACGTTGCAGATGTAAAGCAGGCAGATGCGGTCATGGCAAAAGCCGCAGAGCTGATGGGCGACCTGCATGTCGTTCTGCATAACGCCGGCGTGATCGACCGCGAAAAATTCCTTTCTGTACGCGAGGAGGAATGGGATCGCATCTTTGCCGTCAATGTCAAGGGCGCATACTTCTGCTGTCAGGCGGCGGCGAATTTCTATCTTTCGGCGCATGAAAACGCCGATTTCAAGGGAAAGATCATCGTCATTTCCTCGGAATGCGGTCACCAGCCGCACATCTCCCCCTACGGCATCTCCAAGTGGAGCGTGCACGGACTTTGCAACGGTCTTGCCAAGGCACTGTTCAAGCGCGGCGTTGTCCTGCAGAACATTGCACCCGGCCCTGTGACCACCGAAATGATGCACTGGGAGCCGGGCAAGTCGGATGCGTGGGGCAGTGCCTTCGGCAGAATGGCACACCCGGAGGAGATCGCCGACCTTGCCGTATTCCTTGCCACCGATAAGAGCAACCGCATCGCGGGCATGCCCATCTACATCAACGGAGGTCTGAACACCTGATGAAACAAGCTGCAATCGAACGCATCGAACGTCTGCGCAAACTGTATCTCGCAAACCCGATGTTTACCGACAACCTCAGCTTTAACCGCACGCGCCGCCAGCGACTGCATTTTTTGCGTGCGTTCTCCCAAAACGGACATCTCTACTCCACGCGTCTGCGCCGCTCGCACGCGGATGCCTATCTGTTTGACAACATGGCACCCGTGATCCATGCGGATGAGCTCATCGTGGGTCTGCCCGACGTTTCGCCGCTGACGCCCGAGGAGCAGGCAGAGTATGACGCGCTCTGCAAGGGCGCGCAGTTCGCGCCGCAGTACGCCCGCGTGACCGCCGCACACATGGCGCTCGACTATGCAAAGCTGCTCCGCATCGGCGTGCGCGGTCTGCTCGACGAGGTCAACTGCCGCGCGGCGGGGCTCGACCTCAACAATCCCGAAAACATCGAAAAATGCGAATTTTATGACGGCTGCCGCATGGAGCTGGAGGCGCTGATCCGCCTGCAGCACCGCTACGCCGACCACGCACGCAAACTGGCAGAGGATGCCGCCGAGCCCCGAAAGAGCGAGCTTTTGGAAATCGCCGACATTCTGGATCGCGTGCCTGAACAGCCCGCCGAAACTTTCCGCGAGGGACTCCAGTCCATCCACTTTTTCAACGTGATGGCGTGGGATCTCTACTACTTCGGCAGAGTGGATCAATACCTCATCGACCTGTACAACGCCGATGTCGCTGCAGGACGCATCACGCATGAGGACGCGGTGGAGCTGTACGCCTGCTTTTTGCTGCTGCCCGAGGCGTATATTTCCCCGAATGTCGCGCTGGATGCCATGGTCGGCGGCAGTGACGAGGCGGGACGCCCCATCGAAAACGAGGTCACGCACATCGCCATCGAGGCGATCGAATATGCCCGCAGCGCAAACGGCAAGGTCAGCCTTGCCGTGACCGAGGGCACAAGCGACGAACTGCTGCGCAAGGCGATCCGCCTGAACGCAATGGGTTGTGCCCAGCCTGCGCTTTTCAATGACCGCGTCGTGGTGGAGGGCTTTCTGCGCGCAGGGATGCCGAACTGCGACGCGCACAACTACTGCAATACCGGCTGCGTAGAGGTCACACCCGTTGGCAAGAGCGGCATCCATGTCGTCTCCCCCTACCACAACCTCGCCGCCATGCTGCTGACCGCCATGGAACAGGGCGGCGCGGCGGAAACCTTTGAGGATTTTTACAAGGTGTTTGAATCGATCCTGCACAGCGAGATCGCACGCCGCAATACCGATGTCAACCGCGCGCAGATGGAGCGCGCGCGAAACGGCCGTGAAGCGGCACGCGTTTCCTGCCTGATCGACAACTGCCTCGAGCGCGGCAAACCTGTGGACGCGGGCGGCGCAGTCTACAACTATGTTGAGCCGAACTTCCTCGGCTTCTCGAACGTCGTGGACGGGCTGACCGCGATCCGCATTCTCGTCTATGAAAACCGCGAGTATACCCTTGCCGATTTTTTGACCATCCTGCAAAGCAACTACGAGGGAGCAGACACCCTGCGTCTGCGTATCATCCACAAGCTCCCGCATTACGGCACTGACGAGGAGAGCACCAACGCCCTCTCGGTGCGCCTTTCGGACAGCATCCTTGCCGGCTGCAAGGGGCTGATCACCTACCGCGGTTCCAAGCTTCTCCCCGGCGCGTTCTCCTACTATGAGCATGTCAGACACGGCAGGCGCACGGGCGCAACGCCCGACGGCAGAGCGGCAGGCTACCCGCTCGCATCCGGCTCCAGCCCCGTACAGGGACGCGAGACCAAAGGACCGACCGCCGCAGTGCGCTCCGTACTTTCCTGGGATCACCGCAACTTCCTCGGCGGCATCGCCGTAAACCTGAAGTTCTCGCCGCAGTATATGCAGGGCGAGTCCGAGGACAAAATGCTCGAATTCGTGCGCAGCTTCATGCGGATGGGCGGCTTTCAGCTGCAGCTCAATGCCGTAGACCGCGAAACGCTGCTCGACGCGCGGGAGCACCCCGAAAACCACCGCGATCTGCTGGTGCGCGTGGGCGGCTTCTCCGCGTATTTCACCAAGCTCTCTCCCGAGATGCAGCAAGAGATCATCGACCGAAATGAACACAGTATCTGACAAACGCGGACGCATTTTTGACATCCAGCGGTTTTGCCTGCACGACGGTCCCGGCATCCGCACGACCGTCTTTCTCAAAGGCTGTCCCCTGCACTGTGCATGGTGCCACAACCCCGAATCGTGGAAGTGTGAACCGGAGCTGTTCTACCACGCCTCGCCTTGCGTCGGCTGCGGCGAATGTGCCAAGGTGTGCAAACACGGCGCACATATCCTCGACGGCAGGCACACCTTTAACCGCACAAAATGTATCGGCTGCTTTGCCTGTGCCGATGCCTGCCCCACGGGCGCTCTCACGGTCACGGGCGCGGAAAAAAGCGTTGCGGAAGTTCTGGAGATTGTGCTGCGCGACCGCGAATTCTATCGCGACGGCGGCGGCATGACCGTCAGCGGCGGCGAGCCGTTTTTGCAAAGTGCATTTTTGATCGCTCTGCTTGCGGCGGCAAAGCAAGAGGGTATCCACACCTGCGTCGAAACCTCGGGCGCCGCACGCAAAGAGGATCTGCTCGCGGCGGCGGCGTACACGGATCTGTTTTTGTTTGATTGCAAGCTCGCTCCCGGTCAATGGCATAAGCAATGGATCGGCACAGACGGCGGCGAGCTGCATGCCAACCTGCGAATGCTCGACCGCAGCGGTGCCAAAAGCATCCTGCGCTGTCCGATCATCCCCGGGGTGAACGACAATGCGGAGCATTTTGCGTATATCACGGCGCTTGCAAACGGTCTGCAAAATCTGCAAGCCGTACATATCGAGCCCTATCACGCCACCGGACTTTCCAAGGCGTATGCCCTCGGCAAAACCGACGTATTCGCCCCCGAAGCGGACATAAAAACATTCAAAACGCGCGTGAAAGAAGAGCTTTTCCCTTTGCTCACAGCGGTAAAAACGGATGTTGTCCTGTATTGATAAAATGCAATGCCGATCATGAATGGAATTGACATTATTCGCGCCTTACGATATAATAGAGCATATAGTATCCAAAAAGGAGGGCGCATATGAAGGTATTTTCCGTCACGTGGTATGAAAAGCTGCGCAAGCTGGACTATATCGTGCTGTTTTGCATCGTGGCACTCACGGGTGTCAGCCTGCTGACCCTCGCGGGCGCGGCAAATGACTACGGCGTGCGCTACTTCTATGTGCAGATGGTCGCCGCCTGCCTCGGTCTTGTAGCAATGGCCATCATCTCCACCATCGACTACGAGGAAGTCGCCGATAAGTTTTCGATCCCGCTGTTCTGCATCAGTGTATTTCTCTTGGCATTGACGCTGCTCATCGGTCAGGAAAACAACGGTAACAAAAGCTGGATCTATTACGAATGGATGCCGTTCAGTATCCAGCCGTCCGAGTTTGTCAAGATCATGTATATCGTCACTTTCTCCAAGCACTTACATCTGTTGAAAGATAAGATCAACCATCCCCTCTCGCTCTTAAAGCTCGGCGTGCACGCGGGTGCCATCATCGGGCTGATCCTGCTCCAAGGCGACCTCGGTACCGCGCTGGTATTTATGTTTATGACCGTCGCCATGCTGCTCGTCGCGGGACTCAGCTTTTGGTATTTTCTCGGCGCGGGCGCGGTGATCATTGCGGCATCTCCGTTTCTTTGGAGCATACTCAAACCCTATCAGCAAAACCGCATCCTCGCAGGCTTCTGGCCCGAGACCGACCCGCTCGGAGCAGGCATGCAGGCACTGCTGAGCAAAAATGCGATCGCCGCGGGCGGCTTTTTCGGCACGGGATTTTCGGGCGGCACCGAATATCAGGAGGTGCCGTATGCGCATACCGACTTCATCTTTGCCATCACCTGTGAGAAATTCGGCTTTTTCGGCGCGATACTCGTCATCGTGCTGCTCTGCGTGCTGGTCATCCGCGCGCTGATCGTCGCGCACAAGATGCAGGGCAGCTATGCCTCGTTCATGTGCGTCGGCGTCGCCGCAGTCATCATCGCGCAGTCGGCGGAAAACATCGGCATGTGCCTTGCCAAGCTCCCCGTCATCGGCATCACCCTGCCCTTCATGAGCTACGGCGGCTCCTCCATGCTCGCCTCCTACTGTCTGATCGGCGTGATCCAAAGCATCAACGCCCACCGCGGAAAATATTTCTTTGAACGACAAAAAAAGTAGTGCAATTTACCTTGAATTGTGTTATACTATTACTTGGCTATGTTTGTATAGTCAAAAATCACCGCCCTTAGCTCAGCCCGGATAGAGTACCGGATTCCGATTCCGTTGGTCGTGGGTTCAAATCCCTCAGGGCGGGCCAGAAAGAACCTCATTGCATTCGCAATGAGGTTCTTTCAACGAAATCCACCCTTGCGGGTGGGTGAAATCGTCTTCGACGGTGAAATTGCCCTTCGGGCAGTGAAATCCGCCTCGACGGCGGGTGGGTGGATTTCATTTCACTTTCTGCGTCAGCAGAAAATTTCACAATGACCGTAGGTCATTATTTCACATCCGAAGGATATTTCACTTGCGCTTTACTTTCTATCCGGTTGTGATATAATGTTAATGGAGATGGATGTTATGAAAAACAAAAAGTTAGAAATTGTATCGCTAATTTTGCCTTGCGTATACGGTATCCTTTGTATGGTTGATATTGTTCTTTGCCTGGTCTATCGGAGCAACTATGACAGTTCTATTGGACGCGTATTGGCATACTTCGTACTTGATTTTACAGGCATTCTATTTGTGTTGCCAGCTATGCCGATTGGCCTAGTGCTGAATATTTGTGCACTTCGCAAAAGACGTTTGGAAGGTATGCCCGACAAGGGTTGGATGATATGGACGATCCTTTCACCCATTGTCTACATTGTGTGCTTCTTGACGGCAGGTGTTGTTTTTGTTGCGACGACAGGAGGCGTTTAGTTTTCTGTCCCCATAAAGATGAACTGTTTATCCGCACCTTTTTGCTTTTCTTTGCCCCATTTACACACCGTTATACTGCTCTTTCACATTAAAAAGCCTGATTTGTCTACCAGACAAATCAGGCTTTTTACAATGATATCCCTTCCTTGCGGAACGGGTGATATAGCTGACGCCATGATATCTGCCTCGCAGATGATACATGCCTTCAGCATATGAAGGAACGGATATTATATCCTATCGCGTCAGCGATATATCATTTCTTCTGACGAAAAAGTCTTTTCTCTTGGTTCTTTTTCAACTCAAATAAAGAATTTTCTTTCCATGGATTCTCTTGCGGGGCGGCAGATGGCGAGGAAGATCAGCATGGCGCCGAGGAGCACAAGGGCGGTCAGGGGATAAAATGACCAGACCAGACCGTGCGTAATGCCAAATGTAAGA
>JAFTOT010000058.1 GCA_017463665.1 Clostridia bacterium
GACACACTTCATGCATCCGCTTTGCGGATGTGCTTCATGATAAAAGTTCAGCGGCAATGCCGCTGAACTTTTATCCATTTACAATTGTGCGAGCTTATACAGACACGGCTCCAGCGCTACGCCCTCGCGGTGCGGGGTATCGTACTTTTCCGAAACGGTGATCACATCGCGCACAAATGCGCTTGCCGCCGCGACCGACGCGGGGAACGCGGCGCCGCCGAGCAGCTTGCCGAGCAGCACACTGGCGAACAGATCGCCCGTCCCGGGGTAGGAGCCGCCCTCACGGTGCAGATTGACCGAAAACGGCGTTTTATCCAGCGACTTTGCACCAAGATCCAGTCCCGCCGTGGCAACATTGCAGCTCCTGTCGGTCACGATGCCCGTGATGGCAACGCGGCGCGGACCGAAATCCGCGAGCTTATAGAGCAGCTCGGCGACATATGTATTCAGCTCAGCGGGCTGCATCGCCGCCGTGTCGAGATAGGGCATGCCGCAAAGCATGCACGCCTCGGTCAGGTTGGGCACGATCACGTCGCCGAGCGAGCAGAGGTGGCGCATACGCTCAACGAGCGCCTCGGTGCAGGCGGAATAGAGCTCGCCGTCGTCCCCGAACACGGGATCGATCAGCGTGAGCGTGTCCGCACTGCGGAAGCGGCGGATGAACCGCTCGATGATCTCGCACTGCGCCTCGCCCGACAGAAAGCCTGTATACACCGAATCGGGGCGGATGCCCAGCGACTCCCAGTGGTCGGCGATCGGCTCGATCGAGTCGCTCATGTCGCGAAAATAATAGCCGTCAAAACCGCCCGTATGCGTGGACAGCAGCGCGGTGGGCACGGGCAGCACCTGCACGCCCATCGCGGAGAGCGCGGGGATCACCACGGTCAGTGCGCAGCGTCCGAACGCGGACAGATCATGCAGCGCGGCAACCCGCTTGATCGGTTGTTTTGCCATGGTTCATCCCCCTTTCCCGAAAAAATACAACATATACTTCATTATACTATACGCCATCTGTGTTTTGCAAGAATAAGTTTGATTTCTTTCAATTTATTTCTATGCTTTCCCTTGACAGTGGACTTAGAATTGTATATAATAGATTTGTGTAAATATACGCTGTGACTATGCACTTTGCATAGACGGCGATTCTTACATAATCCACTGTACAAAAAAACAAGGAGGTACTCTGCAATGGGAATTTACATTGCAGTCGGTGCCATCGCCTTGGTTGTGGGATTGCTGCTTGGCGCGGTGATCGGTATGATCTACCGCCGTCGCGTTGCCGAGAAAGAGATCGGCAGTGCCGAGGAGCAGGCAGCAAAGATTGTTGAAGACGCTATCAAAGCGGCGGAAAGCAAGAAAAAGGAAGCTTTGCTTGAGGCAAAAGAGGAAATTCTCAGAAACCGCACGGAGACCGAGAACGAACTGAAGGAACGCCGCAAGGAAGTTACCCGACTTGAACGCAGAATTCAGCAAAAGGAAGAATCACTCGACTCAAAGACGGACGCTCTTGAGAAAAAGACTGAACTTCTCAACCAGAAAATCAAGGAGACGGAAACTCTCCGCGATGAGATTCAAAAAACGCTCGACTCCCATCTTGCAGTTCTCGAAAGAATCGCAGGATTTACCAAGGAGCAGGCAAAGGATGAACTTCTCTCCCGCGTAGAGACGGCACTGACGCACGAAAAAGCGCTGAAGATCGCGCAGTTTGACGAACAATTCAAAGAAGAAGCAGACGAAAAGGCAAAGAATATTCTTTCTCTTGCCATCCAGCGCTGCGCCGCTGACCATGTCAGCGAGATCACCATTTCGACCGTTCAGCTCCCCAATGAGGATATGAAGGGTCGCATCATCGGTCGTGAAGGACGCAACATCCGCGCGATCGAACAGCTCACCGGCGTGGATCTCATCATCGACGACACGCCCGAGGTCATCACCATTTCGGGCTTTGATTCGGTTCGCCGCGAGATCGCAAGGATCGCGCTGGAAAAGCTTATCGCCGACGGACGCATCCATCCCGCGAGAATCGAGGAGATGGTGGAAAAGGCTCGCCGCGAGGTGGAAAACACCATCAAGCAGGCAGGCGAAAAGGCAATTTTCGAGACCGGCGTACACGGTCTGCACCCCGACGTGATCAAGCTGCTCGGCAGACTGAAATACCGCACGAGCTACGGACAGAATGTTCTGCGCCACTCGATCGAGGTCTCTCTGCTTTCGGGCATCATCGCCGACGAGATCGGCGCGGACAGCACCTTGGCAAAGCGTGCAGGTCTGCTGCATGACATCGGCAAGGCACTCACCCAAGAGGTGGAAGGCTCGCACATCCAGCTCGGCGTTGAGGTCGCCAAGAAGCATAAGGAATGTAAAGAAGTTATCAACGCGATCGAAGCACACCACGGTGATGTGGAAGCACAGTCGCTCATCGCCTTTATCGTTCAGGCGGCAGACGCGATCTCGGCAGCACGCCCCGGTGCAAGACGCGAGGATCTGGAAAATTACATTAAGCGTCTCCAGAAGCTGGAGGAGCTGGCAAACGACTTTACCGGCGTAGAAAAGACTTTTGCGATCCAGGCAGGTCGCGAGATCCGTGTCATGGTCAAGCCCGAGCAGGTTTCGGACGACCAGATGGCAATTCTCGCACACGACATTGCCGCCAAGATCGAAAGCGAAATGGACTACCCCGGACAGATCAAGGTTCACGTGATCCGCGAGAGCCGCACGGTCGATTTTGCAAAATAAGTTTGAAGCATCAGGCTGCTTTGGGCGCATTCCGCCTAAGGCAGCTTTTTGTATGCGGCATGCAAATATTTTCCATGCATCCGCAGAAAGGAAACCATCTATGAAACTCTTACTTCTCGGCGACATCGTCGGCAGAAAAACCGTAGAGCACCTGCACAAAACGCTGTGGGCACTGCGCCGCGAGCATAAGATCGACATGGTCATTGCCAACGGCGAAAACGCCTCTGACATCATGGGGCTCTCCGCCGAGGACGCACAAACACTGCTCGACGGCGGCGTGGACGTACTCACGGGCGGCAATCACACCTTCCATAACCGCTCGCTCTATCCGATGCTGGATGACAGCCCGCATGTCCTGCGCCCGCTGAACGTCCCCGCCGCCGCCCCCGGCAGCGGTGAAACCGTCTTTGAAGCGGGTGGATACCGCGTGCTCGTGCTGAACCTCTTCGGTATGTTCGGCATGGACTACAGCGGCAATCCCTTTGAGTCCGCGGACCGTGCGCTGAAGCGCAACGAAGGACGCTACGATCTCGCCGTGGTGGACATCCACGCCGAAGCAACCGCCGAAAAGCAGGCGCTCGGCTACTACCTCGACGGCAGGGTCGCTGCAGTGTTCGGCACGCACACCCATGTGCAGACCGCTGACGAATGCATCCTCCCGCGCGGCACCGCATACATCACCGACCTTGGCATGTGCGGTCCCGAGGGCGGCATCCTCGGCACCGACCACGAAGTGATCCTGCGCCGCATGACCACGGGGCTCCCGCAGAAATTCACCGTGGCAAACGGCGATATCCGTCTGCGCGGCGCGATCGTAGAGACCGACAACGGCAGAGCGGTCAAAATCAATCGTTTTGTTCTGTAAATTTTCCAAATATTAAATAAATCTTCATTCTTCTGTCACAATTCGCCTGTATACTAAAGACAGTATAAAGGCAGCCGCAGCGCGGCGAGCGCAGAAAGGAAGTTTTATTATGAACATTTTGAAAGTATCGTCCAAGTCCAGTGCCAATTCGGTAGCAGGCGCCCTTGCCGCCGCCATCCGCGATGAATCCGAAGCAGAGATCCAGGCGATCGGTGCCGGTGCTGTCAACCAGTCTGTCAAGGCGATCGCCATCGCCATCGGCTTTTTAGCCCCCACCGGTGTCACCCTGTACACACAGCCCTCCTTTGAAGAGATCGAGATCGACGGCGAAGAGCGCACCGCCATCCGCTTTAAGATCACCTCCGCAAAGATCTGAGTCGATTTTCGCCAAAAAAGCCTTTTTCCCGCTGTTTGTCGAAAAAAATAGAAAATTAAGCTAAAAAGATGAAAAAATAAGAAATTTTTTGAAAAATCCATTGACAAACGCTGGGTAAAATGGTAATATATTGCCAGAATATAGAAGCACGTAGGAATTCTTGAACAAAAGAACTGCACACCTACAAGGAGGAACACTATGAAATCTACAGGTATTGTTAGAAAAATCGACGCACTCGGACGCATCGTTCTGCCGATCGAGCTGCGCAAACACATGGAGATCGCAACGGGAGATGACATCGAGATCTTTGTCGAGGGAAGCACCATTGTACTCGAGAAGTATTCTCCATCCTGCCTCTTCTGCGGCAGCAAGGACAATCTGACCGAGTTCTGCGGCAAGAACGTCTGCAAAGCATGCCGTGAGAAGCTCGCAAAGGACAACTGAGCGCAGTACCCTGCCAAAGCCATCCGCTTGGATGGCTTTTTTTGTTTTGCGCATTTACGGGGGCTGCATTGCCTATTGACAAAGTCCTCCTGTTGTGCTATACTTCTGTTTAGAATTGTTTTAAATAAAACTGTTTTGTTTAGATTCGGTTGGAAAGGAGCGCTATGGCGAAATCAAAATTCAAGTTCAGTCCGTATGAGATCTTTACAAAATTGATGAGCCTCGGAAAATCCTTGCGATCGCACTGCCACCGTGCGATTGAATCGGACGGCTTTACGATGAACGAGACCGACGTGCTGCTTGCGCTTCTGTCCGCGGACGACAACAACACCGTCAAGGCGATCAGCGAATCGTCCACGATCTCCAAGGGCAACATCAGTCAGGCGGTCGAATCCCTCAAAAAGAAAGGATACATCACGACCGAGATCAGCAGCGAGGATCGCCGCTCGGTCACGATTGCCCTGACTGAAAAAGCTGCCCCCGTAGTCGAAAAGCTGCAGGACGCCGAGGAGGACTACTTCAACAAATTCATGGTCACCCTGTCCAAGGGAGAAGCCTCTCTGGTGACGCGCATTTTCAGCGCCCTGCAAAACTTTTCCATCAAAAACTTTCTGAATAAACTTTCGAAAAAGGAACACGGCTATGAAGAAGAAAACTAAACAGGACTATACCGAAGTCCAAAATGTGAAGGAGCTTGTGCGCGTGTTTGCGACGCACGGCGACCGCGTTGTATTTGACTATTTTGACCGCACGGGCAACGTGCGCACCATGACCTACGGCGCCTTTGCCGCAAAGATCGAGTCCTTCTGCGCAGGTCTCAAGGCGATCGGCAAGGCAGGCGCTCGCGTCGCCGTGATCGGTGAGACCTCGCCGAAGTGGTACATTGCCTACCTCGCAGCGATCTGCGGCGGCGGCGTGGCGATCCCGCTCGACAAGGAGCTCGCCCTCGAGGAGATCGAGAACTTCCTCGTCCGCAGCAGCGCCGATGTCATCGTTTTCTCCCGCCTGTTTGAAAACAAGTTCCGCGAGATGGCACAAAGACACCCCGAGATCCTCTTTATCCCCATGTCCAAGTGTGCCGCTCCGGGTGCATACGGCAAGAATATGACCGAGATCATCACGCTTGGCGAGGACAAACCGAGCGCATTTGCCGAGAACAGCGACACGAACAAAATGTCGGTCATGCTCTTTACCTCGGGTACCACCGGCACCAGCAAGTGCGTTATGCTCTCCGAGCGCAATGTCTGCGCCGCAGTCGTCGCAGCCTGCGCATCGGTCTACTTCTTCCCGGAGGATAAGCTCCTCTCGGTGCTTCCCGTACACCACACCTACGAGCTCTGCTGTTCGCTCGCTGCCATGAACTACGGCATGGAGATCGCCATCAACGATTCGCTCCGCCACGTTCTGCGCAACATCAATACATTCCGCCCCACGGCGCTGGTATTGGTTCCCCTCTTTGTCAACACCATGGAAAAGAAGATCTGGGACGAGCTGCATAAGAAAAACCTGGACGGTCTCATGCGCAAGCTGATGAGCGCGTCCGACGCGATGCGCAAGGTCGGCATCGACGCCCGCCGCGTGCTGTTCAGCGCCGTACTCAAATCCTTCGGCGGCAGACTCAAAAAGATCGTCTGCGGCGGCGCTCCCCTCAATCAGCAGATCGCAAAGACCTTCCGCTCGCTCGGCATCGAGGTCTGGGAAGGCTACGGCATCACCGAATGTTCCCCGCTGGTCGCCGTGGATGCATACTATGCGCCGAAGCCCGGATCCGTCGGCCCCGCCGTTCCCTGCTGTGAGGTCCGCATCGAGGGCGATATGGCAAACGAGGACGGTCACGTCATCGGCGAGATCTGCGTAAAGGGCGCAAACGTGATGCTCGGCTACTACGACGATCCCAAGGCAACCGCCGCTGTGTTCACCGAAGACGGCTTCTTCCGCACGGGCGATGTCGGCTACCTCGATGAGGACGGCTACCTGTACATCACCGGCAGAGAGAAGTCGGTCATCGTACTCGAAAACGGCAAAAACGTATTCCCCGAGGAGATCGAAGAATACCTCGAACCGATCGATGAGATCGCGGAATGTGTCGTTGTCGGCAGAAAAGCAGAAGATTCGGACACGATCATCCTCACCGCGGTGATCTACCCCGACATGACCAAGTTCCCCGAGGGCACCGATACCGACGCGGTACACGACGCCCTCAAAGAAAAGATCGACGCCATCAATCGTGGTCTCGTCAGCTACAAGCACATCCGCCGGATCGAGATCCGCGACACCGAATTTGAAAAGACCACCACAAGAAAGATCAGAAGAAATCTGGTAAAATAACAAAACGCTTCTGACATAAGGACAGCATACAAAAGAACACCTTGCAAAAACCGAATCTCTCGGAATCTGCAAGGTGTTTTGACTGTTGTAATGTTTTTAATGGCGACAAATGAATCTTGTAGGGGAGGGGTTTCCC
>JAFTOT010000087.1 GCA_017463665.1 Clostridia bacterium
TCCATGATTTGAATTGCAATCTCCTATGCGCCGCAGCGCAAATCATGCCGTAGGCAAATCATGAGCACACAGTGCTCAAATCATGCAATTCCTCGGATTGCAATTCATTGTTTACGCGCGTCGCGCGTAAACTTTCATTTTCTATTCTATTTTACCTGCGGCATATCCTGCGGGGGTTGGGGCATTTCGCTGCGGGTGCCGAAATCACTCGGCTGGCTTGCCATGTCGCGCATGGATTCGATCCATGTGCGGATTTCCTCGGGGATCTCGGCGCTGTTTAACCACTCGTCAAGTCCTTCGGGCACAGTGGGGAAGCGGTTGCCTTGCGGCATATCGTTCGGACGCTGGAAATTTCCGTCTATCGGGGGCTGCATGTTGCCCATACCGAAGCCGCCGCCTGTAGTATAGTTTGTTGTTTCACCGCCTACGGTCAGCGTGTACGACTTGCCGTTTTCGAGCGCAGGTGCGCTGAGTACCAGTGCGGTGCCCGATTTGATCGCGGTAAATTCGATCAGCGTTTTGTCGCCGTCTGACAGTTTGACCGCACTGTTTGCGGGAATGGCATTTTTTACGGAAAGCTGTCGGAAATTTTGCTTGGAATTCGCCGAAACGGTACCGTTTTGATTGCCGAGCGCCATCACGGTGCCGCCGTTTATGAGAATGTCGCGGTCAGCGTCGATGCCGCCGTCGGGGGTGCGGTCACACGCGGAGGTAATGACCGTGCCGCCGTTGATAACAAGGAAACCGTTGGAGTCGATGCCGTCGCCCTCCTCCCCGAGCCCTGCGTTGATCGTAAGCGAGCCGCCGTTGATCGTGGTGACCGAGATGTTGTCCTCATTGGTGTTGATCCCGTCGTTTTGCGCGGCGATGGTGATGTTGCCGCCATTGACGGTCAGGTGCAGTTCACTGTTCAACCCCTCGTTGGCTGCGTTGATGTTTAAAACACCGTCGCCTTTCGCACCGCCCGAGATGTTCATGCTCATTTTCGAGTAGAACGCGCCGTCGTATTTGTGAAGCTTGTCGGTCGTGCCTTCTTTATAGATGCGGGCGACATACGCGCCGTTTACGGTGTTGGTGCTGCCGTCTGCGATGACAACATTGGCACCCGCCGCCGCGGTATCCACGATCGCGGTTGCGTTTGCTACGTCCTTGTCGCCGCACTCATAGACATTGTAGAAAAGAATTGCGGGTGCGACCGTACAGGTGATGTCGGCATCATCCAAGATCAGCGTCACCACCGCATCGGCATCGTTTTTCGCACCGTCGCCGAGGTCAATAAAAAGCTGTCCTGCGGAGAGCTTGCCGCTGACGCGGTAGATGCCGGGCTGTGTAATGTGTACGACGACATGCTCGCCGGCTTCTTCGTCGGTGTGTGCATCCGTCTCGGTGCCCTCGCCGTAGCTTGCATCCTTACCGCTCTTATAATAGATGATATCTTTTGCACCGTAGATGGCATTGTCGGTGTCCCCGGACAAAATTTCGCCGTTGACAGTGATGGCACTGTCCGAAAGGGCAATGTGCGTTTCTCCCTCGGTGTGAATGACCATATTTTCGGTCACGGGGGCGGATGTGGATGCGGCATCGGTGGTTTGCGGCAGCGGTGTCCCATCTGTGCAGCCGGGCATGACGGTCAGCGCCGTCGCCAGTATAAAACCAAGTCCTTTCTTAAACATGGATTTCTCCTCCTGCATTTGATGCGTATAGTATACGCGCCGTATTTGTCTGTAAAATGGCGGCAAAATGAAAATGCTGTGAAAAAACACAGTGGTGCAGATGTCTGCACCACGCGGTAGTATTGTTTGTTTGCCTCAACCGAGATTCTTCGCTGCGCTCGAGAATGACGCGGTTGAGGCTGCTTGATTTTTATTTCGGATAAATGCGTCTTTCCTCGGTGAAGTTGTCGAGCACCTCGGTTTGGTACTTGCGGATATAGTATTTCGCCATGTCGAGGTTGAGGTCGAGGTAGTTGCCGCAGTCGCGTGCGCTTGCACCGGGGATGGCGCCCTCATAGTTTGTGATAAATTCGCACATTTCACGCATCAGCGGGTAAATATCGAGCGGATCGAGTTCGCCGACTAAGATAATATAAAATCCCGTGCGGCAGCCCATGGGACCGAAGTAGACCGTTCTGTCCTTCCACTCTGCGTGGTTGCGCAAAAAGGTCGCGCCGAGATGCTCGATGGCGTGCAGCGCGGGCGTATCCATGACGGGTTCGGTATTCGGGCGGGTGACGCGCATGTCAAAGGTGGTCACCACCTCGCCGCCGACCTTGTCGCGGCGGGAAACATAGAGACCTGTGACGAGGTCAATGTGATTGACGGTAAAGCTTGCGATCTTTTCCATAACGATTCCTTCTATGATCTATGAGATTTATAACTTTTGATTATATCCACCAGCCAGGAGGACAGCGTGACCGTGAGCAGGGAATAAAGAATCTTTTCGAGGGGGATATACGTCAGTGACAGCATCAGCACGGTAAAATCCGTAAATAAGTAGGCAAGTGCGATGCGGCAGCCGGTCAGCTTGTTTAGGATCAGTGCGAGTGCGTCGTCGCCGCCCGAGGCACCACCCTCTCTGACAATAAGTCCCACGCCCACTCCCACAAACAGCGCGCCGACGAGCGCGGCAACGAGCGGCAAACCCGACAGATCGGGGATGCAATACCCGATGCGTTCAAAAATGTTGTAAAACAGGGTGAAACCGAGACTGCCGATGATGGCATTTTTTAAAAAGTCCTTGCCCAGCAGCTTGCATCCGACGAGATAGCATACAACGTCGATGCAGATCTCGGAAATACCGGGCGAGATGCCGAACCAGTTGTAGAGCAGCAGTGTCATGCCGAGAACGCCGCCCTCGGTGATCTTGCTTTGTGCGTGCACGTTGAACAACCCGAAGGCGAGGATCGCCGCGCCGAGCAGCAAAAGAAAGTAGTGTTTAAAAGTTTGTTTTTTAGATAGAGTCATTTTGTATTCTCCGTATTTTTATATAATACCCCATTTTTTGCGGGAAGTCAAGCCGCATACTGCAACATGTTTCGGGTATGCTAACAGAAAAGGAGAATGCGTATGATCTACAAAACTCGGAAAATCGAAAAGAGATTGCTTTGTCTGGCGTTTACCGTGCTTCTGCTCGGCGCGGTACTGGTTGGCTGCCTGTGGCAGCTCCGCGCGGCGCCTGCGTCGGCACAGCCGGAGACGGATGCGGCGGAAAGAATGCCTGCCGTGCCGATCTTGATGTACCATAGTGTTTGCAACAATCGGCGCGTGCATTCGGAATACCGCATTACGCCCGAGACGCTGGAAAGTGATCTTGTTTATTTGAAAGAACACGGTTATACTTCGATCTTTGTCGGCGATCTCGTCGCCCATGTATACGAGGGGTACGCGCTGCCCGATAAGCCCGTGATCATCACTCTGGACGACGGATATCTCAATAACTACACCGAGGTGCTTCCGCTGCTGGAGAAATATAATATGAAAGCGACGATCTCGGTAGTCGGCGAGTTTTGTCAGACCTTCAGCGACACGCCCGACCGCAATCCGCTCTATGCCTACCTCACTTGGGAGGACATCCGCACGCTGGATGACAGCGGGCGCGTGGAGATCGGCAACCATACCTATGCCATGCATGAGCTCGGCACCAGACGCGGCTGCATGAAGATCGAAAGCGAGTCTGAGGAGAAGTATGACAAGGTGCTGACCGAAGATCTGAGCCGTTTGCAGGATGCTCTTACGCAGTATTCGGGGCTGACGCCGATCGTGTTCACGTATCCGTACGGATTTATCAGCGAGGAGTCCATTCCCGTGATCAAAAAGCTTGGCTTTCTCGCAGCGCTCACCTGCTATGAGCGCATCAATTATATTACCGGCGACCCCGAACAGCTCTACCGCCTCGGTCGTTTCAACCGCCCCGCAGGGATCACCACGGAAGCGTTTATGCAAAAAGCGGGAATATAAATGAAGGTATGCGAGGAAAATACACGCTTAAGCTTTGTAGGGACAGGCGTCCTCGACTGTCCGCATGAACCAAAGCAAAAACCGGACAGTCAGAGGATATAGCGACCTGCGGTCGCATTCTGTCCCTACTTTTTGTTGCACGTCTTGCGTTTTTTCTTAGAATGTAGTACACTATAACAAAAAACGCAAGGGGAGTACACACGATGCCTTCACAGCGCGAGACCAATCCGTTTCTATATACCGATTCCAACAAGCGGTACTACACCTATGACTATTATCTGCGCCGCACATTTGGCGGCAAATGTGCGAAGATTCCGCTGGATATCGGCTGCACATGTCCGAACATCGACGGCAGCCGCGGATACGGCGGGTGCATCTACTGTTCCTCGCGCGGCAGCGGCGATTTTGCCGCCGCGCCCACGCTTTCCATTGCGGAGCAGTACGCCGCGGGCAGGGAAATGATGGCGAAAAAATGGGATGTGTCCCGTACGATCCCGTATTTTCAGGCGCACACCAACACCCATGCGCCCGCCCGGGTCTTGCGTGAAAAATTCTACACCGCGCTCGCACTTGACGGTGCGGTCGGCATGAACATCGCCACGCGCGCCGACTGCCTTGCGCCCGAGGTGCTCGCTCTGCTCACCGAGCTTGCCGAGCGGACGGTGCTGACTGTCGAGCTCGGACTGCAAAGCACCAATGACAGGACCGCCGAGACCATCAACCGCTGCCATACCTACGCCGAGTTTGTGGACGGTTACAACGCTTTGCGCGCCGCATCGCCGAAGATCCGGACCTGTGTGCACCTCATTAACGGTTTGCCCGGCGAGAGCTTCGCCGACATGGAACGCTCCGCGCGCGATGTCGCAGCACTGCACCCCGATCAAGTTAAGCTGCATCTTTTGCACGTGCTGCGCGGCACAAAACTGGCTGCGATCTATGCGCGCGGCGAGTACACGCCGCTCACGCTCGAGGAATATGCAGGCATTGTCGCACGGCAGCTCACACTGCTGCCGCCCGACACGGTGATCGGGCGCATCACGGGGGATGGTGCCGCCGCCGATCTGCTTGCGCCCCTCTGGAGTCTGCGCAAAACCAACGTCATTAACACCATCGACAAACTGCTCTATGCCGAAAATCTGTGGCAGGGAAAGCATTATTCAGCAGAAAATTGTCGAAAATAAACAAAAAGCAGCCTTTGATTTTTACGTTTCATCGGCAAAAAGTTCAAAACTTCTCTTGAAAGCCGCCGGAAAATCATGTATAATGATTTTATACTACTTCCGAAAAGGAGCACAAGACAATGGCGGAATATATCACCAAGAATATCAGAAATATCGTTCTTTTGGGTCACGGTTCTACCGGTAAAACCTCTCTCGTTGAGGCAATGCTCTACCGCAAGAATCTGATCGACCGCCTCGGCAAGACCACCGAGGGCAATACTGTTTGTGATTACGATCCCGAGGAGACCAAGCGCGGATTCACGCTTTCCGCTGCTATGGTAAACTTTGTACATAATGATGTTAAGATCAATGTTATCGACGCACCCGGTTATCTCGGCTTCCGCGGTGAGGCAAAGCAGGCGGCACGCGTTGCCGATGCGGCGATCATCGTTGTAGACGGACGCACGGGCGTGCAGGTCGGCACCGACCTCGGCTGGGACTATGCGACCGAGGCAGGCATTCCCAAGGCGTTCTTTATCAACCGCTTTGACGATGGCGAAGCTCGCTTTGCCAAGGCGTTCAACGCTCTGCGCGAGCGTTACGGTGTTGCGGTCTGCCCGATCCTGATCCCCATGATCGGCGGCGACCGGGTCGCATGCTTCTTGAACCTTATCGACATGAAGGTCTACACCTATGACGAGGCGGGCAACCTCTCGCACGGTTCCAAAATCCCCGATGAGTTTATCGGCACCGCACACGAGTACCGCGACATGCTGCTGGAATCCATCGCAGGCACCAGCGATGCGCTGATGGATAAGTATTTTGAAGACCCCGAGAGCATCACCCGTGAGGAAGCGGTTGAGGCGATCCATGAGGGCATCATCCACGGCGGTATCGTTCCCGTTATCTGCGGTTCCGCCGCAAAGGTATGGGGCATCGCGCCGTTGCTCGATGTTATCGTAGACTCCTTCCCGAGACCGACGGCTCGCGGCGTGGAGCATGACGTAGACGGCAATGATGTTGCCATTGAGAAGGACGGCGATCCCGCGCTCTTCGTATTCAAGACGGTAGCCGATCCGTTCGTCGGCAAGATGACCTACTTCAAGGTCATGAACGGAACGGTCAAGCGCGACATGGTGCTGAAAAATGTGAACGGCACTGAGGAAAAACTCGCAAAGATCTACACGATCTGCGGCAAGAAGCAGACCGAGGTCGACTCGCTGTGCTGCGGCGACATCGGCGTGACCGCAAAGCTGAACAATACCAACACCAACGATACGCTCAGCGCATCGGGTAAGGCGCAGTATGCGCATGTTATCTCCCCCACGCCCTACATGGCAAAGGGTATCATTCCCGTATCCAAGGGCGACGAGGACAAGATCTCGCAGGGTATCGCAAGACTTCTTGAAGAAGATCTTACACTCCGCTATGAGAACAACGCCGAAACCAAGCAGAGACTTGTTTACGGTCTGGGCGACATTCACCTCGATGTTACCGTTGCCAAGCTGAAAGCGCGCTACGGCGTTTCGGTCGCACTCGAAAAGCAAAAGATCGCGTACCGCGAGGCAATCCGCAAGAAGGTTTCCGTAGAAGGAAAGCACAAGAAGCAGTCGGGCGGTCACGGTCAGTACGGTCACGTTAAGATGGAGTTCTCGCCCAATGAGGAAGGCGGACTGCTCTTCACAGAGAGCACCGTCGGCGGCAGCGTACCGAAAAACTTCCATCCCGCCGTACAGAAGGGACTTGAGGAGGCTATGAAGAAGGGCGTTCTCGCGGGCTTCCCGATGACAGGTCTCAAGGCAAATCTGTTCGACGGTTCGTATCACGATGTAGACTCGTCCGAAATGGCGTTCAAGATGGCTGCCTCCATCGCGTATAAAGAGGGTATGAAGCAGGCAAATCCCGTTCTCATGGAGCCGATCATGTCCATACAGGTCTATGTACCCGATTCCATGGTGGGCGATATCCTCGGCGACTTCAACAAGCGCCGCGGCAGAGTGCTGAGCATCACCCCCGATGAGACCAAGCATGGCTCGACCATTATCGAGGCAGAAGTTCCGCAGGCAGAGGTGCTCGAGTACACCATCGCGCTCCGCTCCATGACGCAGGGACGCGGCCGCTACGATATGCAGTTCGTCCGCTATGAGGAAGTGCCGCAAAACGTAGCCGACGGCATCATCGCCGAAAACAAGGCAAACGTAGAAGAATAAACGAAATACCGCAACCCCTCCCGCCGATTTTCGGCGGGAGGGGTTTTTGCTGTGTGGGGAATTCAACCTTGTAGGGCGCGTCGATGATGCACCCTGCTCTTGCGAAAAAAGGCAGATTTTGATAAAATAGCAACAGCATATTTACAGATTTGAGCAAAAAACCAATTTTTTGACAAATTCGATAACGAAATCCAAAAGCCGTCGGTTATGGGTACTGTATATATAAAAGCATCGGGGAAGGGGTGGTTGCCATTCTTTTTTTTACACTGCTGTCGGCGCTGAGTGATGATGACAGGGATTTTATACGGGATATCTATGCCGAGTACGGCGACTACATGTATAAGGTGGCATTGGATGTTCTCCACAGCAAACAGGACGCGGAGGACGCCGTCATGGATGCGATGTACAAAATTATCAAATATATTGCAAAATTTGAGGGCGCGACCGATAACGAAATCCGCAATCAAGTGGTTATAGGAATCAGAACCACCGTCAAACGAAAGGCGATCGATCACTACAACACCCGAAGGAATCGTTTTGCTGCAGAGACCGATCTCTATTACACCGATGCGGACGGCGAATATGCGATGCTGGATCCCGAAGACACATCTTTCGATTTGGATGCCATCGTGATCCGTGCGGAAAATCAGCGCGCGGTGCAAAAGGCGCTGCTGCGGCTGTCGCAGGAACTGCAGGACGCGGTCAATCTCACCTATATCGGCGGGTATTCCTGTGTGGAGGCGGCGGACTTCCTCGAGATCTCGGACGGCGCACTACGCGCCAGGCTCTATAAGGCGCGCAAAAAACTCAGCGAAATGTTAAAGGAGGAATTCCGTGAACACTGCGAAAAAAGATAATCTGGATGCACTGATCCTGCTGTCCGCGCATGTGCTCGCGGAGCAAAACTGCAAAGAGTTCTCCATGACAGATACCTCCGATGTGGTGCGTCCGAGGTCGCTCGACCGCAGGATCGAGCGCATGATCCGCCGAGAGGAGCAACGGCGCGCGCAAGGCTTCTTTTTTGCGGCAAAGCGCGTCGCCGCGACGCTTTTGATCGTGTGTACGGTCACTGCAGTGGCGGCAATGAGCGTAAAATCGGTCTGCAATCTGTTTTTCAAGACGAGCATAGAGCAGCGTGAAGAGTATATTTCCATTCGGCTTGTGACCGACACGGACGCTGCGGAGATCGTAAAGATCCAATACAGACCGACAGACATATCGAGGAGTACGCAATGACAAAGGATACTGAGGATATCGCTCGCTTGGAGCGGCGATTGGTCAAACGATACAGACGGGGGCAGTGGCTGCAAAAGTGGATGCCAAAGCTGTTATGCCTGCTGGTGTTGGCACTGGCGTTTTATCTGTTTTATCCGATCACGGTGCCGTATGAGGATCTCGACCTCGAAGTGGTCGAGGAAGACGGCGTTTTCTACGTCTATGCCACATGGACGGTGCACGGCGGAACGGTGTACGGCGTGGAGCGTGCAAATGTTGGCTACGTCGATTACGAAAATAAGATCGACTATACCGACTACTATTTGCGGCTGGAGACCAGCCGATGGAATCTGCTCCTGTATCCGGGGCGGGAGAAGATCATTTCGCCTCGCTTTCACGCAGACGGGCGCGAGGTAGGCGCATCGGGAACGCATCGGCATGTGGATGCAAACGGCGTGGCGTATTCGCTTACGTCGCGGTTCGGGCGCGTGTATTACGATGATCCGAGCGGCACTCCCGTGCTGCTGTGGGAATGCGGGGACATCCCGAAAGACAGTAAGGAGGCTGCGGATGGATAACGGTATGCAAGAGCTTGCGGCGTTGCAGCAGCAGTATGCCGCGGCACAGGAGCGTAAGCGAAAACGGATCAAGAAGATCATTCTCGGCATTCTCGTTTTTGCAGTGATCATGACACCGATATGCGTCTATCTGTTCAAGCCGATCCACTTGATCGCCGAAGATTTAGATCTGGAGGCTGTAGAAAAAGACGGCATTATCTATATCTATGCCACTTGGGCGGAAGGCGGAACCATATACGCCCGAACAGGTGGTGGCAGTACACTTGACGAGGATGTCAAGCGCGTATCGTACTATATAGATTATGAAAACAAGATCGACTATGTAGACTGTCATTTTCGGTTGGAAGCCTGCAGATGGGATCTGCTGGTTCATCCTAAGAGGGACTACATATTTACGGAGAAATATTATCCGGACGGTCGTAGCGTTGCAACGATCTATGAATCGCATCGTGTAATCGATGAAAACGGGACGGCATACCAGATGTCGTCAAGATGTGCCAGATTGTTTTATGATGATCCCGACGGTACTGCGGTACTCGTTTGGGAATGCGAGGGGATTCCGAAATGAAAACACTGTATTTGATTTTTTCTAAAATTCGCATGATCATTCGCGAGAGTCCGTTTATCTTTGCGGTACTGTGCATCGGCATGACGGCGTGCAACCTCATGTTCATTTACATGTACGGTGTGGCGCAGGATCATAAGCGTGATCCCACCTTACCGGATTATTATGTGACCTATATCGGGAACGGTGAACAGCTCTGTATCGACGAGATCAGCCGCAGGGTAGCAGAAGTTGCGCCGCGCAGTACCGTGCGGTATTACACGACGATCGATGCCGACGCGACCACGGTAGGCGAGCATACGGTGGATGCAGAACAGTTTGCCATCTTAGCAAGAAATGATGACGAATTTTTCGATGCTACAAGCGGAAGAACCGAGCGGCTGGCAGAGAAAAACACGGTGCTCGTCCCCGAGGAATACCGCGATACGATCTACAGCACGATCGTACTCAACGGCAGAGAATTTGAAGTGGTGGGCACCACTATTGTATCCGAGTTTTTCTTATCAAGAATCAGTTATATAGAAAACGGCTTTCTGCCCGATCTGATCACAGTAAGGATCATCGACAACGGCGAGACGCTGCAGGCACTTTCCGAACAGTTCGGCGATGCGTACACCGTGGAGCACAAGATCCGCTATGCCGTTATGGCGAATAACCGGCAGACACAGTATGAGCTGTATGCCATATACATTCTTTGCGCACTGACTTTCCTGTTTTTGTGTACGTATATCTACGAGGATTCGGCATATGAGCTCGGCGTGTATCAAATGCTGGGCGCGTCTCGCGGTAAGCTTGTCGCGGTACTCAGCGGCGTCATGTTTGTGCTGCTCAGTACACCGAGCCTTGCGGCACAGGTACTGCATGTGCTGCTGTTTGACGCTGTGTTTACAGAGCTGTTTACACAGGGCGTATACGTCTATACCTTGCGGGACTACGCCGCGATCTATCTGACATCCACTGCCGTGATCGAGGCATTTGTTATTTTGTATCTCCTGCTGAAAACCCGAAAGTCGGCGATCCAAAATGTGCGAAGAACCATTCGGTGAGGAGGAAAAATGAAAACATTCACTTTATGCTTGTCTTTTGTAAAACGGTACGCATTGTCGATCTGCATTACATGTTTGACACTGGCTTCCGGCATTTTTCTGCTGGTCGCCATGGTGGGGATGTATCAATTTCAAAAATATACCTTGGAGGTGTACAAAGCCTCCGACCTGCAGGATGCTGTATTTGTTATGCCGTCTTTCTTTGAAGATGGAACAGAACTTAGAGAGAGATCACAGATGATCCAAGAGACGGCTTCGCAGATGGACGGCGTCTCGCACATTTTGAATTATCAAAGTTCGATCGCGGGCTATGGGGATCATGTGACCAACGCCATGTATTGGTCCAAAGAGATGCGGGATAATTTCAAGTTGCAGCTCGTTGAGGGGGAATGGTTCAGTGAAGATCCCACCGAGACCGAGGCTGTCATCGGCGGTGCCGTATGGGACGGCGTTTCGGTAGGGGACACCGTTACGCTGAGCAACGGCGTCACGGCAAAGGTGGTGGGCATCATGGGGGAGCACGTGGTATATCCCGCATTTTCATCCGGCACGAACGATGCTTTTCCCGCATCCAAATTGTTCAATACGATCGACACGATGGTTTTTCTCACCGAGGAAACGATCGACTTTGCATCGCTGAACATTAAAAACATGAGCGGAAATAAAACAATGTTCTTTGTGTGCTTTGCAGACGATGCGACGCAGGCAGAGAAGGATGCAGTACTTTTGTATTTGGAGAGCGAGGGCGTCGTTCGCACATATGAGGACATCGTGCAGGATTCGGAGGATGCACTGGCAAGCATCGTCACGGAGCAGTTTCCGCTGCCGCTGTTTTTGCTCTGCATTACAACGATCGGTATCCTTTGCATCTGTGCTGTCATCGTCAAGCGCAGCATGCCCGATATGGCAAAGTATTATTTGCTTGGGTGTACAAAAGCGAGATATACCGGTATCCTTGCCGGGACTATGGCATGTGTCTTTTCGATCCCGGCACTGCTGGGTATCGCGGCAGTGGTGCTTTCCCCGGATGTTGTGCACCAAATCTTTCATGCGAAATATATTATCGACGCGCACTGCGTCCTGCCGATCATACTGTATGTATGCCTGTTGGTCGGCATTTTGATCCTGATGCCGATGCTGTTTTACCGTAAGTACTCGCCCGTGGATCTGTACAGGAGGAATTTGTGATGTTGAAACTGGAAAATGTATCGAAGATCTATGTTGTAGGCGGCAAGCCGTTTTATGCGCTGCGGGATGTGAGCCTTGAGATCGGGGACGGCGAGATGGTCGCCGTGCGCGGCAGGAGCGGCGCGGGAAAATCCACGCTGCTACATATCCTCGGCGCGCTCGATACCTTTGAGCGCGGCGACTATTGGATGGACGATGTGCATGTGAATGAGCTGAACAGCCGACAGCTCGCGAAGATCCGCAACCGGAAAATCGGCTTTGTCCTGCAGGATTTTTCGCTCATCAATCACAAGACCGCGCTGTACAATGTCAAGGCGCCGATGCTCTTTAACAACGTGCCGTATCGGCAGATGAAGTCCAAGGCGATGCAGGCGCTCTGCGAGATGCATATGGAGTCGCAGGCGAAGAAGGATGTGGTCAACATGTCGGGCGGTCAGCGGCAGCGCGTGGCGATCGCGCGCGCCATTGTCAACGATACGCCGATCATCTTAGCCGATGAGCCTACGGGTAACCTCGATTCAAGTACGGCGGCGGAGATTATGGAGATCTTCAAAAAGCTTAACGGAGAGGGCAAGACCGTCGTCATCGTGACCCACGATGACGCAGTTGCAAGCTATTGTCACCGCACCATCACCATCAGCGATGGAAAGATCATAGAGTGAGCAAAAGATGTGTTATACTATAGATGTTAATACAAATCTATCGTAATGCACCGATTTCTCGATTTGTTTCTCCTGCTTTTTTTCTTCGAAATACTTCTTCTGCGAGTATCTCTACTTTTGTGTACTTTCTTGACATGGCAAAACCTCCTGCTGTAGTTACCTATATTCTACAACAGGAGGTTCTTTTTGTCATTGTCTATTTTTCGGGACGTAGTCTAGGGGGATTTTTATTTCATCAGCGCATCCGTTAAGCGGATGATTTCCGGTGCGATTCTTTCGCGTTCCTTTTTTAAGGTTCGGTTATACAGCGGATATGCGAGGCAAACGGTAAGAATACCGACGAGTCCGACTGCGATCCCCGGAATGAACAAAATGTCTTGCCAAACCATCGTACAGCACATGCCGATTCCCAACAGCAGAGCGCCGATAACGCCGACGACAAGCGATACTGCAGTAGCTTTTTGATAGACGCCGGCGTCCAGCCGCCGCAGCTGTGTCATTTGGTCTTCTTCCGCAGGGGCGTATTTTTTTCGAATGTTTTTGATCTCCTCCTGCTCCTTTGCCGAATACGTATAATGAAAGGCTTCTTTGTCATTTCTATTTTCCATGCCGACTGCTCCTAATTCGTTTGATATTCTTTGTTGTCTTTACGATCATATAAACCGCCATAGTAATAACGATGATACTCACACCCGCACCCGTCGCGGCGATCATAATACGCTGATTTTCGGGCGCCATGTCTTTACCGAATTGGGAGAACATTGCCGTTTCGAGAGAAAGCATGGAAACGAGTGCCGCTGAAAAAGTGATGATCTTGGTCACGGTCATAACAGGGCTGTTATATTTACGATACTTGCAGAGATTGATAATTGCGTTTGTGGTGATATAAAACGTGTATGCCGCCATCACATAGATCAGCATACCGTGATATGCAAAGCCTTTGTTCTGATACAGGATCATGAGCACCGCGCCGGACAGAACAAAGTTGACCGTCAAGAGGATGCAGGAACACAGTCTTGCGCTTTTCAGCTCTGCGACTTTGTTCTTGCCGATTCCGGTTCTGCGGACATAGCGGACCAGCAAAAACCGCATGATCGACAGGATCGCATAGTATCCCGCCAAGATCATAAACCACATGGAACGGGATGACAGGAAGGACAGCACGTTGGTTCCGACGTACAGCAAATTGATCGCCAACGATGCATACAGCGAGACATGCGTTCGAAACGCTGCGTCCGTCATATAGCGGTTTCCAAGCGGATTGTCGTAAATCTTCTGCTTGATCTGCCGATACCGCTTCGGCAAAACCATCGCACAGAATACCGTAACCACGCAAACGGTGTAAAATGCAACGACATATACGGCATAGGCGATCGGAGATTCGCTGCCGATTTTGATCAAAGCGAGAGGAACCGCGACGGCGCTGATGCCGATGAGGAGGATCATTACAAAGATCGGTGGGAAAATAAGCTTTTTTCCGATTTTCTTCCAATCCATATCATGCCCTCCGAATTTTGACAGTGAACGTCGTTCCTTTGCCGACCGAACTCTCTACGCTGATCTCGCCCTGCAGAATGTCTACTACCCGTTTGACAAGAGCAAGCCCGAGACCGTTTCCCTGTGCCGAATGAGAGGTGTCCCCTTGATAAAACTTTTCAAAGATGTGCGCGCCGACTTCCGCCGACATGCCGCAGCCCGTATCCTTGACCTGCACGACCGCATGGTGATCGGTCGCGGTCAGCGTCACCTCCACGCTGCCGCCCGGTTCGGTAAACTTAAAGGCGTTGGAAAACAGGTTGTTCCACACAAGCGCAAGAAGCTCCGAATCGGCTTTGACGCGGATGTTTTCGGCGATATCGGTACCAATATCGATCTCTGCCTTTTCCCAGACATTTTCATACTGCAAAAGGCATTCGCAGAGCTGCTCGCCGAGGTCGAATTCGGTGGTCTGCGGATAGATCTGCTGGTTTTCCAGCCGATTGAGTTTCAATATGTTGGTCATCATATCCGCCATTCGGCGGGAGCCGTCGGTAACACCCTTGGCGTATTCGATGCGCTCTTCGTCCGAGAGCGACGGCGCCTGCAAAAGCGTGCCGTAGTTCTGCATAACGCTGAGCGGGGTCTTCATTTCGTGCGATACATTGGCGATGAAATCGGTGCGCAAGGTTTCCACGCTGCCGAGCTCTTCCGCCATTTTGTTGAAACATTCGATGACCTGATTGAATGTATCGTCCGTGCCGAATCTGCTTTGCGGTTGGATGCGGACCGAAAAATCTCCCTGCATGATCTTTTTTGCCGCAGCCGTGATCTGTTCCACCGGCTTTTCCACGGTGAGTTTGCGGCGGAGCGCATCAATTGCAGTAAAAATCAAACTCAGCAGTGCTACGTTCCAAAAGGTGAGTTTCGCCGCGGCATTTAAATTTTCGTTGGTCAGGGGAATGCCCAGATCTTTGGACAACGTGGAAACGAACAGCATCGTGCAGCAGGTGATCAAAAATGCCACCAGCAAAAAGAACAGCAGATAATGATGGAGCGCGCGAAGAATGTTATTCAGGCGTCCTTCTTTTTTCACTTGATCACCGCCTTGTAGCCGAGCCCGTGTACCGTCACGATCTCAAAATCATCGCAATCCGCAAGCTTTCCGCGGAGCTTTGTCATGTATACATCCACCGCGCGCGGCGCCGTTTCGGTATCGGCATCCCAGAATTCGTCCATAAGCTGCGTTCGCGTAAACGTCTTTTTCGGATAGGAAAGCAATTTGTACAGAATGCTGAATTCCCGATTGGTCATCGGAATTTCCGTATCGTTCAGATAGGCGGTATGCTCATCGGCATCCATCACAAAACTGCCTACTTCGAGCTTGCGGCTCTGTGCAATTTTGGCACGGCGCAACAGCGCACCGATGCGCAGAAACAGTTCGTCCAGGTCGATGGGCTTTACCATGTAATCATCCACGCCGATGCGGAAGCCTCTTTGCTTGGAGGCGATGTCATCGCGGGCGGTCATAAACAGGATCGGGATATCGTCATTCAGTTCGCGCACATTTTTCGCAAATTCAAAGCCGTCCGTGCCGGGCATCATAATATCGGATACGATCAGGTCAAACATATTGGCGTAGAGCGCATCGTAGGCATCGGCTGCATTTAGGCATCCCGTCGCTTCGTAACCGCTGTGGTTCAAAAAAGAGCATACCGTTCTGTTCAGTTCCTTATCATCTTCTACCACCAATATCTTAAACATATCATGTCCTCCGCAGATTCTTATACTTCATTATACAGCATACCACCGAAATGTTAAAGTTTTGTTTGCGTTTTTTGCATTTTTGAAAAAAATCGCGAAAAAAGCGGAGCTGTATCGCAATGTACATGCTCCGCTCTTGGGCTATAGCAGTGGGGCGAATATCCGCACGACAGAGCGGATCACGCGCTGCAGCAGGTTTGTTTTCAGCATATCGGATGTGATCCGGATGGACTTTTCCAGTGTGTCTTCCATATCCGCTTTCAGCGCATGGATGGAGTCGCATTTGTACATCCACACGCCGTTTTCAAAATGATGCACCAGCGAGCGGTAGTCGAGATTGATGGTACCGATCATGGCGATTGCATCATCGGCGAGATAGCTTTTCGCATGAATGAAGCCGGGTTCGTATTCGTATATCTGTACGCCTGCCGCCATGAGCCTCGGATAGAAGCTCCGCGTCATGCCAAACACGATTTTTTTGTCGGGTATATGCGGCACAAGGATACGAACATCCACACCGCGCAAAGCGGCGTTTTCGATGCTTTGGCAAAGGTCATTATCAATGATCAGATACGGCGAGGTCATATACACATATCGGGTAGCGGTATGCAGCATGTTTTGTATCACGCTTTTTCCCACGCGGCGGGTGTAGATCGGGTGCGGTCCGTCGCCGAAGGGGATGACATAGCCTGCAGCGGAAATCTCGGGCTGCGGCGGGTACAGATCCTTTCTCGCATCGGGCATTTTTCGGACGTTGATGCCGAAGTCCACCAGAAACAGCTTGGTCAGTTCCCAAACCGCCTCTCCCTCCAGGCGAAGTGCCGTATCCTTCCAATGACCGTATTTTTCGATCGCGTTGATGTATTCGTCGGCGATGTTTACGCCGCCCGTATAGCCGATCTTACCGTCTATCACCAGGATCTTTCGGTGGCTGCGGTTGTTGAATTCGCTATCGGCATTTCCGCGGAGCCGAGAGAAGGGCGTAGCTTCAATGCCGTAGGCGCGGAGCGTTTTATGATAGTCGCCGGGCAGCGTCATCATGCAGCCGATGTCATCGTACAGCACCTTGACTTCCACACCGCAGGCGGCTTTCTTTTTGAGAATATCCAAAATCGAGTTCCAAAACTTGCCCTCCTCGATGATGAAATATTCCATATAAATAAATTTTTCCGCATTCGCAAGGTCGGTGAGCATCGCAGCATACATATCCTCGCCGAGGGGGAAGTACGTTTGCTTTGTGTCGGTAAACAAGTGCGTTTCCGCAATATCGCAGAGCATTTTTGCCTGCGCCGCGGCAACGGGACTTTCTGCTTGCAGTTTGCAAAGTAAATTCTCATCATGCGGCGTGTATGCGAGGGTTTTGAGATCGTTCAGCCGTTTTATGAATTTTCTTTGCAGTTTTCTGGAATAGAACAAAAAATACAGCATAAACCCTGCGACCGGGATGATCAGTACAAACAGAAGCCACGGCACTTTATAATCGGGGTTATCGTCGGAGGCGATAATACGAATAATGCAGAAGATTTCGGTTGCGTATGCCGCGATATAAAAATAGGGCACGTAATAGCATAAAGCGATCACGATTCCGATCACGGCAAGAACCTCGAAAAGCGTAATCAGCACAGCAAGGATATACCGCACCGGAATGTAATTCACTTCGCGTTCCACTGTCTTTTTGTTCACAGCATACCGTATGGTTTTTTTCATTTTAATTTTCGTAAACAAGCTGCGGCGAGATGCCGAATTCGACATCTCGCCCTATGTTAAGTGTCAACCTCTTGTAATTTTATCGCTGAGAGCAATGATCTTATCGGCGTATTTTTTACGGCGGGCTCCGAGAATTCCTTTATATATGGGGTAGTTGAGAATTGCCAGTGCCATACCGATACTGCCGATGAGAATGCCCGGAATCATCGTGTTCGAAAGGCCGAGTGTCGTTCCGATGTCAGTCATGACAAGGCTCATACCGCTGCCCATAACGATGGCGCTGATGCTGCCGAAGATATAGGCAAATACATTGGCAGGGCGCTTTACCTTCCCGTCCAACGCCTTGAGCGCATCCAGACCGGTGTGCTCCTTTTCGATATACTGGGTGCGGATCTTTTGTACGAGAAAATCCTGATCGTTTCTGTTCATGGTAAGTCCCTCTTTCTGTGATTGATAAGCAAAGTATACAGTGCCGATGTTTTGAAATGTTTTATAAAATGTTTCCGTTTTGTTAAAGTGGGGTGTTTTTTCTCCCAAAAACTCCGAGATGGAAAATTATTGCTTGCCCGAAAGTCTTTTTCTCGCATCTTCTACGCTTTCGCCCTCTTTGGCAAAGAGCTTTTCCACGCATTTGTCGGTTACTTTTTCAAAGCCTTCCACGATGGTGCTTTCGACTTTCTTATATCCTTCTGTTACAGCCGTGCTGATTTTGCCGGTCTTCATACTGCCGTCCTCGTTCAGGAATTTTTCGGTGAACGCATCCTCGATCTTCTTGTAGCCACCGACAACGCCGTTTTCGATTTTGTGCATACCCTCCGTTACGCCTTTGGCGATCTTTTCATTTGCTTTTGTAAATGCAGACATGGTGATGATCTCCTTTTTTGATGTATGTCTGTAGTATACCTTTCGGTTGTTTGCGAGATTTTCAAGAAATGTTTCCGTTTTGTTAATTTTAAAAACCATGGGGGATGCGTGCATAACGCATCCCCCATGGTTTCTCTTGGGAAACAAACTATTCTATATGCCCGGATGGTCAAAGCAGATACTGCGATACTCGCTGGGAGTGCATCCGGCTTTCTTTTTAAACATGCGGCTGAAATAATATACATTGGAAAAGCCGACTTTGGCGGCGATGGCGGTGAAGCTTTCGTCGGTGCATCGGATGAGCTCTTTTGCGTGATTGATCCGCAGGGTGTTGATATACTGCACGGGCGAGACGGAATACACCTCGTCGAACAGGCGGCGGAAGTAGGATTCGCTCATGTTCACCGAATCGGCAATTTCGGGGACACTCAGTTCTTCATCCGAGAGGTGCTCGGCGATATACAGCACTGCATTTTCAAGAATTCTGCGTTTGCTGATCGGTACATAGGATGCGCTTTCGAGGCGCAGGATCTCCGCATATACGGCATATAGGATAGACAGGCAATCCTCGGTGGCGCAAGGCTTTTGCAAGATCCAGTTTTCGAGCATTTTGCGGAAGAGGCTTTCGATGAATTTGGGGTTTTGCATCGGGTGGGAATCGCTCGCAGGGGACATGCCGTCCGGCAGTGCAAAGGTAAAGTCCGCGCAGATATAGCGATAGGTTTGCTCCATGTTCTCCATCGCATAAAGACTCCCTGCGGCAAGATAGAGGATATCGCCCGCTTTGGAGACGAACTCGCGGTCGGCAAAGCGGTAGCGCATGCTGCCCTCTAAAATATAGATAAATGCATCCGATTTTCTGCCCACGGTCTTCATGGGGTAAGCCGCTCTTTGAATAATGCCTTCGCGGATATTATAAAAATTGAGTATGCGGGGACGCAGTTCGGTCAGCTTCACTTCGCTCATAGCTATCTCCATTCTGTCGGTCGGTGGACTGCTTTCATTACTATTAAATCAAAAATTACAAAGAAAGTCAAGGATTCGGCGTTTATAATCGAAATTAAAAGCCGAAAAGTACAAACAGTACCGAAAGATGCATTTACAAAGCCGCTGTATTGCAGTATGCTGAAAGTACAAAAAACAAGAAATGAGGTTGCAATGCATATGATCTGGGGTAATTTTGAAAAAGACCGTGCAGATTTGTCTAAACAATACAGTGAGCCGCATTGGGATACCGAAAGCGGCTTGAACGCGGCGGATCTGCGCACCGCCTGCCTGCAAGTTGAAGAGGAGACAAAGGGAGAGTCCCGTCTGGTAACAAAGTCGTTTATACTGGATACCGTTCTTCGCAAGGCACAGCTTGGTGTGGACACGCGCGATTTCTTCCCCGACCTTTTGAACCACGACCGTCTTCCGTTTCGCATCCGCGACCGTTGGCTCCGCGATCTTCGCCGCAACGGGCTTGCGGATATTCTGAAAGAACATGAAGCCGAGCAGGCAGGTCTCAGCTATACCGGCAACACCGATTTCAGCCATTGCTCGCCCGACTGGGATGCGATCCTGCAGTTTGGCTTTACGGGTCTGCTTGCCCGTGTGCAGGCTGCACATGCAAGAGACGGTCTGACCGCGGAACAGGAAGATTTCTATACCGCGACAGAACGTGTGCTGACCGCTGCCATTGCGCTGGCGGGCAGAATTGCCGACGCCGTAGAGGCGAAAGGCAACGGTGACGAAAAGGCGGCACTGATCGCAAAGAGTATGCGCAATCTTACCGTCGGTGCGCCGCAGAACATTCTCGAGGCAATGCAGCTTTCCATGCTGTACCGCATGCTGCAGTCGGCAGTCGAGGGAGCGGCGATCCGCTCGGTCGGCGGTCTGGACCGTCTGTTCTATCCTTTCTATAAGAGGGATATCGAAAACGGCACGTTTACCGAAGCGCAGATCCGCGAGCTGTTCCGCTACTATTTCTGGAAATTCTATTCCATGAAGGTGACCGCCAACATGCCGTTCTATCTCGGCGGCAGACTGGCAGACGGTTCTTCGGGCATCAACGAGCTTTCCTACCTGATCGTGGAGGAATATATCGCGCTGGATGTGGATGATCCGAAGATCCATATCCGCTGGTACGACGAGATCCCCGAGAAGTTTGTTTCGCTGGTGCTCACCTCTATCCGTAACGGCAGAAACAGCTTTGTATTTGTCAACGACAATGTCGTGGAAAAAGCACTGATGGCGATCGGTGAGTCCCCGGAAGATGCCCGCAACTATACGGTCATCGGCTGCTATGAGCCTGCGGCGCTCGGCAAGGAGATCCCCTGTACCTGCGCAGGCAGAGTCAATATGGTCAAGGCGCTGCTCACGGTCATGACCGGCGGTGTAGACAGCTATACGGGTGAGAAAGTCGGCAAGGTCTGTGCCGATCCCGACAGCTATGCGACCTTTGAGGCGTTCTATGACGCTGTAAAAGAGCAGATCGGCGCTTTCCTTGACGGCTCGATGGATCTTGTCCGCGCGTACGAAGTGAATTATCCGACAATCAACCAGGCGCCGCTGCTTTCCTCCACCTTTGCGGAGTGTGTAGAGCGAGGCAAAGATGCCTATGCGGGCGGTGCGAAGTATAACAACTCGGCGATCGTTGCATTCTCGGTTGCCAATGTTGCGGATGGACTGACGGCTGTTAAAAAACTGGTTTTTGAAGAGAAAAGATATACGCTTTCCGAGCTTGCGGACATTCTGAACCGCGATTGGGAAGGACACGAAATGCTGCGCCGCGAGATCCTGCAAAAATTCCCGAAATACGGAAACGGAAACAGGGAAGTGGATCGCTATGCAGCGGAGATCGTGGATTTTGCCGGAGCACATGTGAACGGACAGCCGAACGGACGCGGCGGCGTATTTCGTCTCGGACTGTTCTCCATTGACTATCGTATCACGTTCGGTGCACGCACGGGTGCGACCATCGACGGACGCAAAAACGGCGAAATGCTCGCGAAAAATATGGGTGCCGTCACCGCGATGGATAAAGAGGGCATCACCGCTCTGATCAAGTCTGTAACGACCATAGACTACACGAAAGTGCCCGACGGAACCGTGCTGGACGTTATGCTGCACAGCAGTGCCGCCGAGGGCGAAAGCGGACTTTGCGCGATGCACGCACTGCTCAAGACCTATATGGAATGCGGCGGATTTGCCGTCCAGTTCAATGTGCTTTCCCCCGAGGTACTGTATGCCGCACAGAAGGAACCGGAAAAATACGCGACCCTGCAGGTCAGACTTTGCGGCTGGAATGTTTATTTCACCGAGCTCTCCAAGGACGAGCAGGATGAGTTGATCAAGCAGTGCGAGAACGCGAGCGCCTAAGGCACATTGCGCGAGAAAATCGAGGTAACACAATGAACAAGATCATCGGTTCGATCGTCAATATTAAACGGTTTGAGATCCATGACGGCGACGGACTTCGCACAACGCTTTTTGTCAAGGGGTGTCCCTTAAAATGCAGATGGTGTCATAATCCCGAGAGCATTTCACCGCGCTCGGAGCTGGGTTACTATGCGCACAAATGCATCGGTTGCGGCAGCTGTGTCGCGGCTTGTCCCCATGGCGCACATACCGTTGACCAAAACGGGCATGTTTTCCATCGCGACCGCTGTAAGGCATGCGGGAAATGTGCCGAGGTGTGTATGGCAGATGCACTGCTGTTTTACGGCAAGCGCGTTACGCCCGAGGAGATCCTGCCGCGGCTGACTGCGGATGTGGATTTTTATAAAAATTCGGGCGGCGGCGTGACCATCTCGGGCGGCGAACCGCTGCTGCAATCCGAATTCTGCGCGGAGGTGCTTCGGCTTTTGAAGGAGCAGGACATCAACACCGCGGTGGACACCTGCTTGTTCGCAAGCCGTGAACAGTTGGATCGTGTGATCCCGTACACGGATACCTTCCTTGTGGATGTAAAAGCGATCGACGCCGAGCTGCATCATACGCTGACCGGACAGTACAATACACGTATACTGGAGAATATTCGGTATCTGGACGCGCTGGGAAAAGACATCGAAGTGCGCATTCCGTATATTCCCGGGCAGAATTCGGGAGAGATAGAGAAGATCGCAGAATTTCTTGCCACCGTTCAGCATTTGAAAGGCGTCAGAGTTTTGCCGTATCACAATCTTTCGGGAACCAAATATGCGTCTCTCGATATGGTATATCCGCTGGCGTCCGAGAATACGCCCATCCCCACCAAAGAGGAGACCGAAGCGGCATGCGATAGATTGCGTGCGCACGGTATTAAAGTTTTAACGAAATAAAACCGATTCCGTATCACACCAAGGATAACGGGTATGAAACTTGCAAAGGTTCTTTTGGGGAGCCTTTGCAAGTTTTTTCGTCTTATGTACCTATTTTGCGGTGGCGAAAGAAAGCGTTTTCTTCCAAAAGCTTGGACAAAGGGACAGAAAGGACAAACAGAGAGAATTTTTCTTGTTTGTAAAAAAATTTAGAAAAAATCCAATTTACCTATTGACAAAGTAGGTTGATGGTGCTATAATACAACCAACCTAAACGGTAGGTAACAACAAAAACCTAACTTGCAGGCATATTTATTACTTTAAGGCAGGCACTGACAATGGAAAACTACTTCACAAGGTTAGTCAGATCCAATTTCAGATTCGGACGAATGTGTCGATGTTACATCGCATAACTGTAATAAAGCATCACACAATACAACCATCGATCCCATATTGAATCTGAAAGGAAATACATAGTATGTCTAATTATAAATTTGAAACGCTTCAGCTCCACGTAGGTCAGGAGAGCCCCGATCCCGCAACCGATGCACGCGCAGTGCCGATCTACCAGACCACCTCGTACGTATTTAAAAACTCCGCGCATGCGGCGGCACGCTTCGGTCTCGCGGATTCGGGCAACATCTACGGACGTCTTACCAACTCCACGCAGGATGTGCTGGAAAAGCGCGTTGCAGCGCTGGAGGGCGGCGTAGCGGCGCTTGCGACCGCTTCGGGTGCCGCGGCGATCACCTACACGCTGCAGGCGCTCGGTCAGAACGGCGGGCACTTCGTCGCACAGAAGACCATCTACGGCGGCAGCTATAACCTGCTTGCACATACGCTCCCGAATTTCGGCGTCACCGCAACTTTCGTAAACATTCACGATCTTGCCGAGGTCGAAGCTGCAATTCAGGAAAACACCAGAGCGATCTATATTGAAACGCTCGGCAACCCCAACAGCGATATTCCGGATATCGACGCACTTGCAAAGCTCGCACATAAGCATGGTCTGCCGCTGGTTGTAGACAACACCTTCGGCACGCCTTACCTCATCCGTCCGATCGAGCACGGCGCGGATATCGTAGTGCATTCCGCCACCAAGTTCCTCGGCGGTCACGGCACGACGCTCGGCGGCGTCATCGTCGATTCGGGTAAGTTCGATTGGGCGGCATCGGGCAAGTATCCCGCAATTGCCGATCCGAATCCCAGCTACCACGGTGTATCCTTTGTAAAGGCAGTCGGTCCCGCCGCATTTGTTACGTATATTCGTGCCATTCTGCTCCGCGATACGGGCGCAACGCTGTCTCCCTTCAATGCGTTCCTGCTTCTGCAGGGCATTGAGACCCTGTCGCTTCGTCTGGAGCGCCATGCGGAGAACACTAAGAAAGTTGTTGCATTTCTGACAAACCATCCGCAGGTTGAGCACGTTAACCATCCGTCGCTGCCCGACCATCCCGACCACGCACTGTATCAGAAATATTTCCCAAACGGCGGCGCGTCGATCTTCACCTTTGAGATCAAGGGCGGCGTAGCCGAAGCACATAAGTTCATCGATAGCCTCGAGATCTTCTCGCTGCTCGCAAATGTTGCGGATGTCAAGAGCCTTGTTATCCATCCCGCGACCACCACGCACAGCCAGCTCACCGAGGAAGAGCTCGCCGACCAGGGCATCAAGCCGAACACGATCCGCCTTTCGATCGGTACCGAACATATCGACGATATCATTGCTGACCTGCAGCGCGGATTTGACGCTGTAAAATAAGTTATACATAAGCTGTAAAGTAATTTGGAGGAAACTATCATGTCGAACATCTATACATCCGCTGACCAACTGATCGGTAAAACACCGCTTCTTGAACTGACGCACATAGAAAAAGCACTCGGACTGAAGGCAAAGATCCTTGCAAAGCTCGAATATTTCAATCCCGCAGGATCGGTCAAGGACAGAATCGCAAAAGCCATGATCGATGATGCAGAAGCTTCGGGCGCACTGAAACCCGGATCGGTCATCATCGAGCCTACCTCGGGCAATACAGGTATCGGTCTTGCGTCTGTAGCGGCGGCACGCGGATATCGCATCATCATCGTCATGCCCGAGACGATGTCGGTGGAACGCCGCCAGTTGATGAAGGCATACGGCGCAGAGCTTGTGCTCACCGAGGGCGCAAAGGGAATGAAGGGCGCGATTGCCAAGGCAGAGGAGCTTGCCAAGGAAACCCCCAACAGCTTTATCCCCGGTCAGTTTGTCAACCCCGCAAATCCCCAGGCGCACCGTGCGTCCACGGGTCCCGAGATTTATGAAGATACGGACGGAAATGTAGATATCTTTGTCGCAGGCGTCGGCACGGGCGGCACGATCACGGGCGTCGGCGAGTATCTGAAATCGAAGAACCCTGCCATTAAAGTTGCAGCGGTAGAGCCTGCTTCCTCCGCGGTGCTCTCCACAGGTGTTGCGGGTCCCCACAAGATTCAGGGTATCGGCGCGGGATTTGTACCGGACGTACTCAACACCAAGGTTTATGATGAAATTATTCCCGTATCCAACGAGGATGCGTTCGCCACGGGCAAGCTCATCGGCAAGAGCGAGGGCGTGCTTGTAGGTATTTCCTCGGGTGCGGCGGCATATGCGGCGATCGAGCTTGCAAAGCGTCCCGAAAACGAGGGCAAGACCATCGTGGTTCTTCTGCCCGATACGGGTGACAGATATTTGTCCACACCGTTGTTCGCAGAATAAAGATGACACCGGTGCCGGAATTGCCGGCATCGGTGTATTTTTGTAAGGAGATTTGAGATATGTCTACTGTAAAAAATCAAAACTTGAAATATGCAACGCACCGGCTATGCATTACCGCGGTATTTATGGCGCTGAATGTGGCAATGAGCTCTTTCAGTGTCCCCGTTCCCGGCGGGCATCTGTACATGAACGACATTGTTATTTGTACCGCGGCGATTCTGCTGGATCCGTTTGCTGCCTTTATGGTCGGCGGCGTAGGTGCTTTTCTCGGCGATCTGTTCTTCTATCCGCTCCCGATGTTTGTTTCTCTGGTGACACACGGCTTGCAGGCGGTGGTGATCTCCGTATTTTCGCATTACATACTGAAAAAGCACCCCGTACTTGCATCGGGAATCGGTGTGGCGATCGGCGCGGTTATCATGGTGGTCGGTTATTCGCTCGGACGTGCGTTCATCTACAGCACGCCCGAATATGCCGTCCTCAAGCTGCCGTATCAGATCTTGCAGGCGGCAGTGGGTGCGGTTGCGGGCGTGCTTATCTGCTGGAAATTCAAGCTCGCAGAGCTGTTTTACAAAAAAGGTTTGCGTTCATAAAGGAGGAGAACCGTTATGATCCCAACAAGAGACGAAGCGTTATCGCTTCTGCAGGAATATAATTCCGAGCCGTTTCACATCAAGCACGCGCTGACCGTAGAAGGTGCGATGCGGTATTTCGCGAAAGAGCTCGGATATGGGGCGGAAGAAGAGTTCTGGGGAATCGTCGGACTGCTGCACGATCTCGACTTTGAACAGTTCCCCGAGCAGCACTGCATCAAGGAACAGGAGCTTCTCCGTGCGCGCGGCATTGACGAACGTATCGTGCACGCGACCGCCAGCCACGGCTATGCGCTGACGGTGGATATCCGGCCCGAGCATAAGATGGAAAAAGTCCTGTACGCTGTGGACGAGCTTACCGGGCTCATCGGTGCGGTTGCGATCATGCGTCCGTCCAAAAGTGTTTCGGATCTTGAACTCAAGTCGGTGAAGAAAAAATACAAAAACCTGAACTTTGCAGCAGGATGCTCCCGCGAGGTCATCGAGCGCGGTGCGGACATGCTCGGTTGGACATTGGATGATCTGATCTCGCGCACCATCCTTGCGATGCGGGCAACCGATGCGGTGGACTGAGCGATGCAGAAAGCTCTGATTGCGATGAGCGGCGGCGTGGACTCGTCGCTGGCGGCAAAGCGGATGGTCGATCGCGGATATGATTGCATCGGCTGCACCATGAAGCTGTATCATAACGAGGATGTCGGAATAGATCGCCTGCATACCTGCTGTTCGCTGGAAGACGTGGGGACGCAAGAAGCGTTGCGTATAAGCTCGGCATGCCGTATTATGTGTTCAACTTCACCGATGCCTTTCACGATACGGTCATTCGTAAATTTATCGAAAGCTATGAACAGGGGATCACGCCGAATCCCTGTATAGATTGCAATCGCTACATGAAATTTGATAAGCTCTACGAACGCGCGAAAGTTCTCGGATGCGAGTATGTTGTAACCGGTCATTATGCAAGGATCGAAGAGAAGGACGGTGCATTTTTTCTCAAAAAAGCATTGGACGAAACCAAAGACCAGAGCTATGTGCTCTACTCCATGACACAACAGCAGCTTGCGCACACGCTTTTTCCGCTGGGCAATATGCGTAAAACAGAAGTGCGGCAGCTTGCGGAGCAAAGCGGCTTTGTCAATGCCCATAAGCCCGACAGTCAGGATATCTGCTTTGTACCGAACGGCGACTATGCGAGTATTATCGAGCTGCAAACGGGAAAAAAGGCAGCTTTCGGCAATTTTGTGGATAAAGAGGGCAATGTTCTCGGCAGACACAGGGGCGTGATCCATTACACCATAGGGCAGAGAAAGGGGCTCGGTATCTCGAGCTCGGAACCGCTGTATGTTTGCAAAATTTGCCCGCAAAGCGGCGAAGTGGTTCTCGGCAGCAACGAGGATCTGCTGCGCATGGATGCAGATGTTGCTGACTTCAACTGGATCAGCGGCACAGCACCGCAAGGTGCATTTCGCTGCAAGGCGAAAATACGCTACCGTCAGAGCGAACAGTGGGCAACCGTAACACCCACAGGCGAAAATACCGTTCGTATCGTCTTTGACGCACCGCAGCGTGCAATTACCCCCGGACAGGCGGCGGTTTTGTACGACGGCGATACCGTCCTCGGCGGCGGCACGATCACCGCAAAATTTGACGGTTCCTATTGACAGTATGAGAAAAAATGTGATAGTATAATACCAACCTACCGAACTGATAGGTATGGTTGTATCAGCAAGTATGGAAAGGAGAGTCGAGACAGGTCGCTCGACACAGATGGATTATGATGATTTCCACAAGAGGCAGATATGCTCTGCGCGTTCTGATTGATTTGGCTGAACATAATGACGGCAAGTATATCCCCATGAAAGATGTTGCCGAGCGTCAGGATCTTCCTTTAAAATATTTGGAGAGAATTTTACCGGTACTTACGAAAAACAAACTGATCGTCGGACTGCACGGCAAGGGCGGCGGTTACCGCCTCAGCAGAACACCGGATGCATATACCGTTGGAGAAATTCTGCGCCTTACGGAGGGGAATCTCGCGCCTGTTTCCTGCTTGGAACAGGATGCAGCGCCGTGTGCGCGTGCCGCCGAATGCCGCACACTGGAAATGTGGACGAAATTCTATGAGATGACCAACACATACTTTGACGGTATCACGATCGCAGACCTGATGCAATCGGAAGTCGGAAACGACTACATCATTTGATCGGCAGTCTTAAGCAGCCATGATCGTTGCACCGTTCGCACTGCACAAAACGCTCGGGGATGCAGAGGGGCTGCGGACTGTAGTTTACATTGCGGTAAACAAAGAAAAGAAGAGTTGCATTTTGTGAATTGACTTTCCGAAAAAACTGCGCTATACTTTAAAACAGAACTAAATAAGCACACAGAGTGTCGGGCGGGCCGCGTAAGGCTCGCTCGGTGAAAAGGGAACGTGGTGAGAATCCACGACGATACCAGTCGCTGTATGCATCCGAATGTTTTTGTACTCGTCGGCGAAAGCCGGTCATTGGGAAACTGAGAAGGCAGGGTATAAAAACGCAAGGCTATGCGCCTTATAGGATGTGAGTCAAAAGACCTGCTCTGATGTTGCTCCGTCCGTGTATTTACATAGGAGCAATAGTTTTGTTTGGCACTATCCATTTCTCAAAAACGGAATGTGGATAGGCTTTGTTGCGTTGCCATGCAAAATGTGACAGTCACAGGAAAACTCTGCTGTGGTAATTTTGTAAAATTACCGCAGCTTTTTTGTTTTTCTGCGTAATTTTTTGGAGGTGAGCTTGCAAGCAATCACTGCCCGAACGGGAAAAAGCAAAATACAACATAATAAGGAGCAAAAGATGAAAGCAAAAAGAATTCTAAGCCTGCTGCTCGTAGTTGTCCTGGTATTGGCAATGCTTCCGACAGCGGTATTTGCGAATGATGAAACAGCGATACAAATAGCATCGGCTGCTGATCTTCCGACAGAGATCAGCGCGGGCAGCACGTATGAGCTGACCGCCGATATAACGCTCGCAAGCGGTCAGCAAATTGAGACGCTGGCGGGCACGCTCGATGGCAAGGGACATACCGTCACGCTGGCGGACAAGCCATTAGCGAATACCGTGACGGGTACGATCCAAAATTTGGGCGTGCAGGGAACCGACACAGTGACCTTGTCCGGTGTTTCCGGCAGTATGGCGGTGACCTTGTCCGGTACGATACAAAACTGCTATTCTCTTGTTAATATGACGACCTCGGGCTGGGATGATATCGGCGGTCTTGTTGGAACACTTTCCGGCGGTAAGATCTATAACAGCTATTACGCAGGAACGAATAGCGCAATGTTCGCTGACGGTTTGGTAGGATCTGCTACCGGCGGTGAGATCGCAAACAGTTACTATACGGTCGGCTTTAGCGCTATCGGAATGGGTGGCAGCAAGGTAACACAAACCAATGTTGCCAAAATGAGCGACATGACCGGCATTGCCGCCGTAGAAGCACTGAATACGGATATTTCGCCAATCGGATATATCTGGGCACAGGATACCGAAAGCACAAATAGCGGATTCCCGATCTTGACGGAAGATACAGGCGATACATCGGTCAACAAAACAGCTCTGGAAGCGAAAATTACAGATGCAAAAGCGTTGCCCCAAGAAGCTTACACAACGGAAACGTGGACGGCATTGACGAACGCACTTGACAGCGCCGAAGATGTTTGGGGAAAAGACGATGCAACGCAATCGGAAGTAAATTCCGCGCTCAGCGCGCTGGAAGCGGCGATCAACGCTCTCGAAAAGAAAAAGCCTGTTGAACCTGTAAGTTCGGACGGATACACGGTCAAGCATATCACAACACAGGCAGAGCTGGAAGCGATCGGTGCAGGCAACACAGATACATACTACATTCTGGATAACGATATCACATTCGACGGATGGTATATGAGTTTTGCTACGTTTAACGGCGTTTTTGACGGTAACGGCAAAACGATCACCTTCCAAAACGACTATACCGGATTGTTCAAGAACATCGGCAGCAACGGTGTGGTGCAGAACGTTCATTTTGCAGGAGCCTTAAAATCCAGTGCAGACTACGGTGCTTGTGCCCAAGAGGTACAGGGTGCGGTCATCAACTGCTATACCGAAGTTGCAGGCGGCAGTGCCAGCGGATTTGCCAAGCGGCTAAACGGCGGCATCCTCTCCAATTGCTATTCGATCAGTGAAGCGACCGACGGTGCGATCATCGAGCAGACCGAAACGCCGGACGGCACACCGTATACCGGCACGCTCCGCAATGTATATTGGAGAAGCGACCTTAGCCAGCCTGTCGATCTGACCAAGCTTACAACAGTCGGCGAGGTAAAAGCGCTCGACGCATCGGCGATGAAGAGCCTTGATTTTGTTGCTGTTCTCGATGCAAACAAAGGTATGTACGGAATCGCATGGGGACAAAGCAGCAGCGGCTATCCGTATTTCGGTGAAGATCAGACATATGTTCCCGAAGAGGAAAACAAGGTTTCGTTATCGGAAAATAAAACCGCGATCGCATTTACAGCGGAACGAACACAGGCGACAACTGTAATTGAAGATCAGGATCTTCAAATTGACATCCATACCGCATTAAACGGTATAGCCGGTCTCTTTTCTCTGCCGGAATATGCACTGCAGGAGGGAGAAAGGATCGAATGGAGTGCATCGCAGCAGTCGCCTGCCGATGTTGCTTCGGTCGGCAGTGAATATCCGTATCTCAGTGTAGAAAAAGAGGGCGTACTGGTTGTAAGTGCAACCTTGGTAAAAGCGGACAGCAGTACCGAGGTATTGGCTTGCACAAAGGTAACGATTCGATCCAATGCAATTGCGGCTATCCGGCTGTATCTTGCAGAATATGAAGATACCGAAAACGGCGAGGAGATCATAGACGGTAAGGCAACCGTTTCCGGTTCGGAGAGCATGCGCATTCTGGTAAAAGCTCTGTATACGGACCAATCGTCGTATCAGACCGTTTCCGAAAGTGACTTTACATTTGAGTTGTCCGATCCCGACGGTATTGTAAAACACAGCGAGGGAAGCAGCGCGTTCAGCTTCCGTGCACCCGGCACTGCTACGATGACTGTCACCCATAAGACCGACAGCACGCTTACCGCCGATGTCGCATTGACTTCTGCATATGTGCCTGTAACCGCTGTTGTCCCGGGCGTTTCCGGGACGGTAGAGCTTCACGGCAGAAACGGCAACAGTGCAAGCGGCGAGGACTTTTTGCCCGACTATGCAAACGTCGTTGTCACCCCCGCGAATGCAAGCTATGCCGATTCTTATACGATCACCGGCAGCGATCCTTCGGTTGCAGAATATGTGACCAGCATGGTCTATGGCTATGTTCCCTACAAGGCGGGTACTGTAACGTATACTGCCACCATAAACGATAACGGAACGGTCGTTTCGGGTGACTCTGCCGTTACGTATGTTTATAAAAATCCGCTGAAGAATGTTACGGTCGAAAAAGATTCCATTTCCATGACAGTCGGTGACACAACTTCGGCAGGTCTGCTGTTCGAGGGAACCCTCACGGACGGGCACGAAGTAACGGAGACGGGAATGCACTGGAGCTTCAGCACGGACGGAATCGTATCCGTCTCCCGCGGCAGCGGTGCATGGAAACGCGATACAGGGGCTCCGGATGATGGTTCTTATTTCCTCAGCAGTGCGTATACGATCCGCGCTTTGTCTGCCGGTACGGTAACCGTAACGGGTACACCTGTTGATACGACAGGCGGCGCACAGCCGATAAGCTTTACCGTAACCGTGAGCGCCGGAGAAGAGAAGGCACCGGATATTTATAAGATCATCAGTGAGGGTATTGCAACCTCTGAAAAATATCTTCGTGAGCAGCTTACCGAACTGCATGCCGACAGCGGTGTTTCCTACGGCTTTGAATGGTATATTACAGCGCTTCTTCGCGCAGGCAAGGACATTGACGATGATATTCTTGATGCATATTATGAAGCCGTAGTTGCCGAGGTTAAAACATGGACCGCCGATGTGAAGCCTACGGATGCAGAACGTACCGCCTTGGCACTGACGATCATGGGAAAAGACATCACCAATGTTGACGGTGTAGATCTTACGGCATGGATCTATAACAGCGTGAAACTGGCGGACGGATCCAATGAGCTGGCGTATGCGCTTCTCGCATTGGACGCAGCCGATGCGGCGATTCCCGAAACGGCTGCATGGGATAGGGAAGAGATGATCACCGAGCTGCTCAAATTCCAATCGGCAGACGGCGGCTTTGGTCTGCATGACAATGCCAAGGGCGATGTGGATATGACCGCCATCTGCCTGCAGGCATTGGCTCCCTATCAGACGGACGAGACCGTTGCGGCATCCGTTGCAAAGGCGCTGGCGTACCTCAAGGATGCAATTTCCTCTGACTATGATTATGCCGATAATTCCAACTCCACAGCACAGGTCCTTCTGGCATTGGCTGCTCTTAAAATAGATGTTACTGCCTCCGATAACGGATTCGGCGGCGCGTATTACAACATCATAACGGCTCTTGAGGCATATCGCAATGCGGACGGAAACGGTTATCTCTATGAGGATAAAGTAAACTCCATGGCTACCGTGCAGGTCATGCAGGCTTACGATGCATACAGAAAGGCACATAAAGAAAGTATTTCTTATTGGGACTTCACTGTGGCAGGTGAGGCGTATGATGATGCAAATACAGGAAACGGTTCCTCCTCCGATAACAAAGCGGCGGATCCCGCCATCGTCTATGTAACGATCGCATCGGACGGAACGATCGTTACGGATAAGGACGGAGGCTATATGGCGCAGGTTCCCGTAACCGTAACCGACCGCGATAAAAACGGCGTTCTCACCGTGGATGAAACGCTGTATGCCGCGCATGAGACCCATTATCAAGGCGGCGCAGATGCAGGTTACAGTTCTTATACCGGTGCATACGGTCTGTCTTTGGCGATCCTTTGGGGCAAAGGCACCGCGGGAACCTCTGCAACAGCAGGGTACTGGCTGAACAATGTCAGCTGCTGGAGTTTGGCAGATGCAGTGCAAGACGGCGATCATCTCACCGCATTTAACTATTATGATGCCGTTTATTGGAGCGATGCCTATGCCTATTTTACCGCGAACGAAGTATCTGTTACTGCCGGTAATTCTGTCAATTTGCAGTTGCGCTATCTCAGCGGTTATGACGCAGACAACGGTTATGCTCCCATCTTTTCCGCATACTCCGGTGCGAATGTTGTATTCCTCGGCAGCAACAATAGTATGCAGAAAACATTGACCACTGATGCGGACGGTAATGTGCGCATCAGCTTTTCGGGCGCGGCAAGCACCGGCACATACTACGTGATGGCGTATGCGGATGACGGTTCTCTTGTACCCGCTGTCTGCAAGATCTGTGTGACCGCTGCAAGCTCCGGCGGCGCAGGCAGCGGCGATGATGACAGCTTTACCGTTTATATACGGGTCGCCGATCCCAAGGGAAAAACGTATCTGTCTAAAAAAGCATATAAAGTAGAGGACGGCGATTCGGTATATGACCTTCTGGAGAAAACGGGATTGGATATCGAGATAACCAGAAGTGCCTATGGTGTCTATATCAATGCTATCGAAGGTCTTGCGGAATTTGACGAAGGTGCAGAAAGCGGCTGGATGTACCGCGTAAACAAGAAGTTCCCGAATTATTCGGCTTCTCTGTATACGCTCTCCAAAGGGGATTATGTAGAATGGCTTTATACAAGAGATCTCGGTGCAGACATCGGCGATAATTCTGACAGAAGTTCTTTGTCGGATGCTTCGACCGGAACGTACACGGTTAAGTTTGAAACGAACGGCGGCAGCGCGGTAAGCAGTCAAAAGATCGACAAGAACGATACCGCAACCGAGCCCGATGCGCCGACGAAGGACGGTTATACGTTCGGCGGCTGGTACACCGACAAGGATCTGACGGATGCGTATGATTTTGACACCAAGGTGAAAAAGAGCTTTACGCTGTATGCCAAGTGGACAGCCAAAGCTGCATTCGGCGAAAATACGTTCAGCGACATCGGCAAAAACGACTGGTACTACACTTACGTGCAGTACGTATACGAAAACGGACTGATGCAGGGCACGGACAATGGCTTTGCACCCGACAGCAACATGACAAGGGCAATGCTCGTCACCGTACTGTACAGACTGGACGGCGCAGAGGCACGTGAGGATGATTGCAGATTTACGGATGTTGCAGAGGGCGAGTGGTATGCGGATGCGGTCGCATGGGCAGATGCAAACGGTATCGTGGTCGGTATCAGTGATACGCTTTTTGCTCCGAATGAAAACATCACGCGTGAGCAGATGGCGGCTGTTATCTATCGCTATGCAAAGTTCAAGGGGTATGATGTCAGCGACGAAGCGGAACTTTCTGCGTTCGCAGACACAGATGCCATCAGCGATTGGGCGCTCGACTCGCTTACATGGGCAAATGCAAAAGAGCTTGTAAAAGGCACAACCGACACGACCGTATCGCCGAAAGGCACGGCTACACGTGCGCAGGTTGCGGCTATCCTCATGCGCTTTTGCGAGAATATAGCAAAATAATGGATGTATAAGGGAATGCGAACAGCCATGCGGCTGCTCGCTTTTCCCGTTTTGGAAAGGCTTTACAATGAAGAAGATATTTTCACTGCTGTTGTGTCTGCTCATGCTTGTCGGCATGGTTTTGCCTGCTTTGGCTGCGGATAGCGACACCGTTTCCGATGTCGCGGCATATGTGTACAAAACCGTCAGCGAACCGCAGGTGGGGGCTGTCGGCGGCGAGTGGGCGATCCTCGGGCTCGCGCGCGGCGGTGCGGATATCCCGAGCGAATACTATGCCGATTATTATGCAAACGTGGAGGAGTATGTAAAAGCGCGCGAAGGCGTTTTGCATACGAAGAAGTATACCGAGTATTCGCGTGTGGTACTTGCACTGACCGCCATCGGGAAAGATCCCGCAAATGTCGCGGGGTATGATCTGCTCGCGCCGCTCGGCGACTTTGATAAAACCATATGGCAGGGGATAAACGGTGCGATATTCGCACTGCTTGCCCTGGACAGCGGCGAGTATGAAAGTGCGCTTCGAGAAAAATATGTTGACTATATTTTGCAAAAGCAGCTTGCCGACGGCGGATGGGCACTCTCGGGCGAGAGCGTCGATGCGGATGTTACCGCCATGGCACTGCAGGCACTTGCGAAATATACGGATAAAGCATCGGTAAAAACGGCGGTCGAAGATGCGCTGATCTGCTTATCCGAAATGCAGAATGCAAGCGGCGGATTTTCAACCTACGGCGAGCAGACCGCCGAGAGCTCGGCGCAGGTGATCGTTGCGCTTTGCGAGCTTGGCATTTCTCTCGATGACACACGCTTTGTCAAAAACGGAAATACCGTGCCGGATAATTTGATGACCTATTCTGTCAGCGGAGAGGGCTTTAGGCATACGCTCGGCGGCGGCACAAATCAGATGACTACAGAGCAGTGCCTGTATGCGCTGGTCGCCGCGGAGCGTGCGGCAAGCGGCAAAAACAGTCTCTATCGCATGGGCGATGCACAAGATCTCGCGGGCGACGCCGCAGGTCTTGCAGGCAAGCACGCCGATGTTACCGTAAAATCGTTTGTTGCCGCAAAAACATTTGCAGACATTACAGGTCACAACAATCAAGCGGCAATAGAGGCGCTCGCATCGAGAAAGATCATCAACGGCAAGACCGAGATTTCGTTTGACCCCGATGCAACGATGACGCGCGCCGAGTTTGCAACGATCGTGGTAAATGCGCTCGGACTTCCGCAGCAAAGCCAAGCGGCGTTTGCGGATGTCACGGACAGTGATTGGTATTACGGTTACATCAATACCGCGTATGCGTACGGCATTATCAAGGGCGTGTCCGATACCGAATTCAATCCGAGCGGCACCATTACGCGGGAAGAAGCGGCGGTCATGGTCGCGCGCGCGGCAAAGCTCTGCGGTGTGAGCACCGACTATACCGCATATGAAGCGCGTAATGTCCTCGCGGGATTTTCTGATTATGTAAAGGCGTCTGAATGGGCATACAGTTCGCTGGCATTTTGCTATGATAAAGGCATTTTGGATGACAGCGTCCTGTCGATACAACCGAAGGAATCTGTGACGCGCGGAGAAATTGCACAGATGCTTTACAACATGCTTTCGCTGTCGAAGCTTTTATAAGGAGTACGGATGAAAAAATATAGCAACAAGATCATAGCGGGTGTGCTTATCCTTGCGGTTTTGGCTCTTGTATTTTGGTGGGGCGGCAATGCGCCGAGTCTGCACGGCTTTCTCCCCTCCGAGGAGACAACTGCGGATACCGCCGTAACGGACAAATTTAAGACCGATTCCATACCCGATGGCAGACCGTTGCCGGTGGAGCCGCAGGATGTGGTGATTTCGGACAAAGAACTTACCTGCACGCTTTCGGTGCGGTGCGATACGATTTTGGATAACATGGATTGGCTCGCCCCCGAAAAGGTTGCGCTTGTACCCAAGGACGGCGTTCTCTACGCCGAAAAGACGGTCACCTTTTACGAGGGCGAAAGTGTGTTCAATGTGCTTGTCCGCGAGATGAAGCAAAGTAAAATCCACATGGAATTTGTCAATACGCCGATCTACAACAGCGCGTACATCGAGGGTATCGGCAATCTCTATGAATTTGACTGCGGCGAGCTTTCGGGCTGGATGTATAAGGTGAACGATTGGTTCCCGAATTACGGTTGTTCGCGCTATCAGCTTGGCGACGGCGACAAAGTTGAATGGGTATATACCTGTGACCTCGGGGAAGATGTCGGCGGCGGATATTCGTCGGGAGAGCAGAAGGATGAATGAGTTTAGGACCTACCATCCGATCGTGAATTTTGCCTATTTCGCATTGGTGATCGGATTTTCGATGTTCTATATGCATCCCATTTGTCTTGCCATCTCGTTTGCCGGTGGCTTTGTCTATTCGGTCATGCTGAAAGGCAGAAAAGCAATACAAACAAATTTGCGGTATATGCTGCCGATGATGCTTGTAACGGCACTGATCAATCCTGCGTTTAATCATGAGGGAGTCACGATCCTAACTTATTTGCCGAGCGGCAATCCGCTTACTTTAGAATCCATATGGTACGGGTTTGCGGCGGCGCTGATGATCGTCAGTGTAATGTGTCACTTTTCGTGTTATAACGCCGTTATGACAAGCGACAAATTCATCTATCTGTTCGGCAGAGTGATTCCGTCATTGTCACTGATACTTTCCATGACACTTCGTTTTGTGCCCAAGTTTACGGCGCAGTTGAAAGTGGTGACAAATGCGCAGAAATGTATCGGGCGCGATGCTTCCGGCGGCTCATTGGTACATCGAGCGAAGAATGGCATTTCCATATTGTCGGTAATGATCACATGGTCGCTCGAAAATGCTATCGAGACTGCCGACAGCATGAAGTCGCGCGGCTATGGTATGCGCGGGCGAACCGCCTTCTCGGTTTTTACGTTTGATAAGAGAGATGCGACAGCGCTTTTGGGGATCTTGTTTTTGGGACTTTATGTGTTTGTCGGCGGCGTGACCGGAGGCATCGACTTCCGATATTTTCCGTCGGTAAGATCGTCCGAACCGACTATATATACTTGCAGCATTCTTGCGGCATATTTTGCACTGTGTATAGTGCCGATAGCAATCGAGCTCTGGGAGGTGAGAAAGTGGAAGATTTTAAGATCGAAAATTTAAGCTTTACATACCCCAACCGTGCGTGCGCGGCACTCACCGATATCAATCTCACCGTCCATGCGGGAGAGTTTATAACGGTTTGCGGCAAGTCCGGTTGCGGAAAAACAACGCTTCTGCGCCTGCTCAAAACTGCACTTGCACCACACGGCAAACTGCAGGGCACTATTGATTTCCGAGGCACGCCGCTCGCCGATACGGATGCAAGAACGCAGGCGGCAGGAATAGGCTTTGTAATGCAGAACCCCGATAACCAAATTGTGACCGACAAGGTGTGGCACGAACTTGCGTTCGGTCTTGAAAGCCTTGGATACCCAACCTCCGAGATACGCACACGCGTGTCTGAGATGGCATCGTTCTTCGGTATTCAAACATGGTTTCACAAAAGCGTGATCGAACTCTCGGGCGGTCAAAAGCAACTTTTGAATCTCGCTTCGGTCATGGTCATGCAGCCGTCCGTCCTGATCTTGGACGAGCCGACGAGTCAGCTGGATCCGATCGCCGCGGAAGATTTTTTGAAAACGCTTGCAAAGATCAACCGCGAACTCGGCACAACGATCATAATATCCGAGCATCGATTGGAAGACGAAATTCCGATATCCGACCGCGTGGTCGTCATGGATCGCGGCAGAATCATTGCGAACGCAGAGCCGAAAAAAGTCGGCGAGATCTTAAAAGCAAAACAGCATGATATGTACGCGGCTTTGCCCACGCCGATGCGCATTTACGGCGCGGTCGCGTCTGAGGCGGAGTGTCCGCTCACGGTTCGGGAAGGCAGGGCATGGCTTGAAAAATACGCCGAGAATAATCTGCTCAACGCCGACTTGATACCAAAAGCCGAGAATAGGAACAGTCCGACAGAAACGGCGATCGAGATAAACGATGCTTGGTTTCGGTATGAAAAGGATCTGCCCGATGTTATCAAGGGGCTGAATATCAAAATCTACAAGGGCGAACTTTTTACGATGCTCGGCGGCAACGGAACGGGGAAAACAACGGCGCTTTCCCTGATCAGCGGTCTTAACACTCCGTATCGCGGAGAAATACGCATCAACGGTGAAAACATTTCTAAAATACAGAATTTGTATAACGGCGTTTTGGGCGTTCTTCCGCAGAATCCGCAAAGCCTGTTTGTGAAAAAGACAGTTTACCTTGACCTTATGGAAATTCTGTCCGAAAGGAAGCTATCCAAAGAGGAAAAAGAAAACAGAGTCAAAAATATATCCGCACTTTGCAGAATAGATGCTCTGTTGGGAAGTCATCCTTACGATTTGTCCGGCGGTGAGCAGCAGCGCGCAGCACTCGCAAAGGTGCTCTTGATGTCGCCGCAGATACTTTTGCTCGACGAGCCGACAAAAGGGCTTGACGCACATTTTAAGCAGATCTTTGCAGATATTCTATGTGACCTGAAAGCAAACGGTGTAACCGTAGTGATGGTATCGCATGATATCGAATTCTGTGCCGCGTATGCTGACAGATGCGCGATGTTTTTTGACGGAAACATTACGGCGTTCGGAGAGCCGAGAGCGTTTTTCGCAGGAAAAAACTTTTATACCACGTCTGCAAACAGAATGGCAAGAACAAGACTTCCGAATGCTGTGCTTGCAGAAGATATAATACTTGCTTGCGGCGGCAGAACAACGAAAAAAGAAAGAAAACATCCAACCGTTGTATGGCTTCCGAAAAACGAAGAAGTACCTGAAAAGAAAACTAAAAGAAAGCTGACACCCAGGCGGATCCTTTTGGGAGTCATATTTGCTTTGCTTTTTGTCTTGACTCTCTGTATGCAGGAAAAGGCAGTAACCGACGTAGCGATCTCTTTGGCGCAGGTAGCGGGCATATTGGAATTGGCGGTGTGCCTGATCTGCTTCTTGCCGCAAAAAGAATTCGGTATTGCATGTATAAAGCAACCTGCACATAAGCGGAAGCTGACAAAACGGACACTTGCCGCCGCCTTTCTGATCCTGCTTGCGATACCGCTTACGATTTATATCGGTACATATTTTTTAGACAACCGAAAGTATTATTTCATAAGCCTTTTCATCATACTTGAAACAATGATACCTTTCGCTATGGTGTTTGAAAGCAGAAAACCGCAGGCACGGGAGCTTGTCATAATCAGCGCGCTGTGCGCCATTGCGGTGGCGGGCAGAGCCGCGTTTTTTATGCTGCCGCAGTTTAAACCCGTTACCGCACTCGTCATCATTGCAGGCGTGTGCTTCGGCGGTGAAACGGGATTTTTGGTGGGAGCGATCACAGGGTTTGTATCGAATTTCTTTTTCGGGCAGGGACCGTGGACGCCGTGGCAGATGTTCGCCTTTGGCATTATCGGCTTTATTGCGGGAATACTGTTCAGAAAAGGACTATTGCGAAAAACACGGCTTTCGCTTTGCATATTCGGTTTTTTTGCGGCTCTTGTCATTTACGGCGGTATTATGAACCCCGCATCGGTACTGATGTATCAGGAGAAAATCACAAAGGAAATGATCCTATACGCATATATAACCGGTATGCCGTTTGATTTGGTGCACGCCGCATCCACGAGCTTTTTCTTGTGGTTTGTCGCAGAACCGATGATAGAAAAGCTGGAGAGAATTAAAGTTAAATACGGATTGATCGAACGTATAGTTTGACCAATAGTTTGGCAATACCTCACCGTCCAACCTGTAAACGGCGGCTGCGGGATCGATTTTTCAACATCGTTACTTGTCTAACCGGTGTCAAGCGAAAGACAAACGCCCGAACGAAGCGTCGCTTCATTCGGGCGTTTGTTTATGTTTTAGAAAATGATGATCAGGAACTGCGAAACGAGGACAACGGCGATCAGTGCGATCGGGTAGGTTGCAGCGTATGCGGCTGCAACATCCTCCGTGCCGGCAACGTTGATCAGGGTGCCCAGAGCAGGCGTACTGGTCATACCGCCGGTGATGGAACCGAGGTTGTTGAGCAGGCTGAGCTTCAGCACATACTTTGCAAACAGGAAACCGAGGATCATCGGAACGACAGTCATGATGACACCGTATACAAAGTACATGATATCGAAGTTTGCAACGAAGTCTGCGCCGCCGGGGATACCTGCGCCGATGAGGAAGAGCATCAGACCGAGCTCACGGAAGAGCTTGAGGGTATGCTCTTTGGGCATTACGCTCAGTTTGCCGATTCTGCTGAAGTGGCCGAGAACCAGCGAAACGAGCAGGCAGCCACCCGTGGTGGTCAGCGAGAAGCAGGTGCCGTCAAGACCTGCGCCGCTGAGCGGAATTTTGATCTTGCCGACGATCGTGCCGAGAACGGCAGCGATCGCGAATGCACCGAAACCATGTCCATCCAGCTCAAGCAGTTTGCCGGTGAAGGTCTTTTTCTGCGCGCCGCTTTCAACGGTGGTGAGCTTTGCACGCTCGGTAGCCATATCAGCTTTCATGAGCTTCGGAACGAGCTGTACAAAGAGTACAACACCGATAACGCCGAAGATGTACGCGATACCGTGGCCGACCGAAACGAGGCTGGTGTACTCCGCTGCAACGGTTGCTTTCGCAGCCGAGAATGCGGGGGTAGAGGTCAGCGAGCCGGAGAGCAGACCAACGATCATCGCGGTAAAGCCATCGGAGGTCTCAATGGACGAGCCGTAGCCGATCACATGGCCGATACCGATACAACCTGCAGCTGTGAGTCCGCCGGCGAGAATAACAACAAGACCGAGCAGAACATAGGACTTGAAGTTTTTCTTCATGTTGCCGAAGAACTTCGGACCCGCGATAAAGCCGACCGAGGTCACGAACAGGATGAGACCGAGGCTTTCCACGATCTCGAGCGACTTGTCGGCAAAGCCGACAGATTCGCTCGCGCCTTTGATAACAAGCTGTCCTTCGAGAGAGTCAAAGAACAGTGCGCCGAACAAAAGTGCTACGATAAACACGCCTGCATCTCCGAGCGATACGCCCTTGATGGTGATACGGCCGAGAGCATAGCCGACAGCCGCGATTGCAAAGATACAGAGCATCAGGAAGGAGATTCCGGTAACCGGAATCACGCCGCCAAATAAATTCATGGTCGTTTACTCCTTTATTTTCTTCTGGTATAGTCGGGCAGCAGCTTAGGAGAAACGGTGTCGGTTACGATGCCGGCGTCCGCGATCTCTTTTTCAAAGCTTGCAACATGGTCAAGCGTCAGTTTGCCAACGGTGACATCCTTGCAAACCTTGGCAGCGTTTTGACCTGCGCTGCGGCCGAATACAATGATGTCCAGGAGCGAGTTGCCCATCAGACGGTTTCTGCCGTGGATACCGCCGACAGCTTCACCTGCAACGAACAGGTTCTTGACATTCGTGGTCATGCAGTCCGCATCAATGTCAAGACCGCCGTTCTGGTAGTGCAGGGTAGGATATACGAGGATCGGCTCCTTGCGGATGTCGATGCCATACTTCTCAAACATGCGCATCATTGCGGGGATGCGCTTTTCGATGGTACCCTCGCCGCCGATCTTCTCGATCATAGGCGTATCCAGCCAAACGCCGCAGCCGTCGCCGGTATCTACGCCGTTTTCGCGGGTGGTGCACTCACGGATGATGGATGCAGCCGCAACGTCACGGGTCTCCAGCGGGTGCATGAAGACTTCGCCGTTTGCGTTGACGAGCTTGGCACCGATGGAACGAACCTTCTCGGTAACGAGCGCGCCGAAGATCTGCTCGGGGTATGCAGCGCCCGTGGGATGGTACTGGAGGGTCTCCGCATAGAGCAGCTTTGCGCCTGCGCGGTAGCCGAGAACCAGACCGTCAGCGGTAGCGCCGTAGTGGTTGGAGGTGGGGAAGCCCTGATAGTGCATACGACCTGCACCGCCTGTAGCGATGATAACGGTCTTTGCCTTTGCAACGAGCAGCTCCTTGGTCTCCATGTTCATCAGGACTGCACCGGCAGCGTTGCCGTTTTCGTCGAGGATCAGTTCGATCGCGGAGGTGAAGTCTACAACGGGGATGTTACGGTTGAGAACCTCATCGCGCAGGGTACGCATGATCTCAGCGCCCGAGTAGTCCTTTGCAGCGTGCATACGCTTGCGGGAGGTACCGCCGCCGTGGGTGGTGATCATGGTGCCGTTTTCGTCCTTGTCGAACTCAACGCCGAGGTTGCTCAGCCACTGGATCGCTTCGGGAGCGTCGCAAACCAGCTTGGAAAGCAGCTCGCGCTTTGCAGCGAAGTGTCCGCCGCCGAACGCATCTACAAAGTGGATCGCGGGCGAGTCGTTGGGCTTGTCAGCTGCCTGAATACCGCCCTCTGCCATCATGGTGTTGGCATCGCCGATACGCAGCTTGGTAACGATCATAACGTTTGCGCCTGCTTCGTTTGCTTCGATCGCAGCCGAAGCGCCTGCTCCGCCGCCGCCGATGATGAGAACGTCTACATCATAGTCGGGTGCGGTAAGATCGACCGAGTCAGCGGTGATGCGGCTGTGTGCCTGCAGGGTAGCAGCCAGTTCCTTCGGAACCTTGTCGCCCTTGTTCGGACCGATCTTGAGGGTGTCGAACTCATCCTGCTTATAGTCGGGATGGTAAGCAGCCAGCAGATCTTCCTTCTGCTGTGCGGTCATGCGCGCGGGCTCATAAGCAATATTCTTATCTCTTGCTGCTTCTACTGCTGCAAGAGACTTTTGAAACTTTTCAGAATACATTACAGCGTCCTCCTTACTTCTCGATCTCGCGGGTGTTGTACAGCTCTTTCATCTCTTCGATCGGCTTCTGCATCAGAGCTTCGATCAGTTCGACGAAGGTGCCGTCCTTGATCTCCTGTACGCGATCGTTCAGATGTGCGCACTCGGGAGCGAGGTACTTACCGTTGAGTCTGCGCGCGAGCATCGCAACCTGGGGATGCGAGATGCCTGCGGGGCAGCGGGAGGAGCATACGCCGCACATGACACAGTCGAAGGATTCCTCAGCGCACTTCTCAAAGTCGCCGCGCTGTGCATATGCGATGTACTGCATTACGTTCAGACCCTGGGTACAGCTCTTGGTGCAGGCGTTACAGCCGATGCAGGCATAGATCTCAGGGTAGAGCTGCATCATGATCGCATCGGTGGGCTTGACCTTTTCCATATCGTATACCTGCTTGACCAGCGGGAAGAAGGGGAGAGTGGCAATATACATATTGTCCTCGACCTTGGTCTGGCAAGCAAGGCAGGTCTTCAGTTCGCGTTCGCCCTTGATGCGGTAGATGGTAGCGCAGGCGCCGCAGAAGCCGTTACGGCATCCGCATCCGCGCACCAGCTGGTAACCCGCATATTCCATGGCGCACATAATTGTCAGATTGCTCGGAACTTCATATTTTTTTCCGAACAGAAAAATATTTACCATGTTTTCCATGTTGAATCTCCTCTTAATACTCATCCGGCAGTTCGTCCAGCTCATCAAAGCGGAAAACGGGTCCGTCTTTGCAGATGTATTTCGAGCCGACATTGCATCTACCGCACTTGCCGATGCCGCACTTCATGCGCATCTCAAGCGTGGTGTAAATCTGCGTTTTCTCAAATCCGAGTGCATACAGGCCATCAAGGGTGAACTTGATCATGATCGGAGGTCCGCAGAGGATCGCCGTCTTGTCGGTGTCAAATCCAAGCTCCTTGACGTAGTTCGGGACAAAGCCGACATGACCGTCCCAGCCCTCCTGCTCGCGGTCGATGGTCAGATGTACATGTACGTTATCATCGTTTGCCCACTCGTCGATGATCTCCTTGTAGTCCAGCAGATCATCCTTGCTGCGCGAGCCGTATACGATGTCGATCTTGCCGTAACGGTCGCGGTAGTGACGGCAGTAGTTGATAACCGAGCGCAGAGGTGCGAGACCTACGCCGCCCGCGATGAACAGCAGGTTTTTGCCCGCAAACTCATCGTCAACGGGGAAGGGATTGCCGTAAGGACCGCGGATGGTGATCTGCTGACCGGGTTCTGCCTGATGCAGCCATTCGGTTACGCAGCCGCACTTCTTAATGGAGAACTCCATATATTCTTCGTTGGTGGGGGAGGAGGTGATGGAGAACATCGCCTCGCCGACACCGGGAACGGACAGCATTGCGCACTGACCGGGGCGATGATCAAACGCCTTTTTACCGTCGGGCGTGACCACGCGGAAGGTCTTGATATCGGGGGTATCCATACGAACATCGGTAATCACACCGATCTTCGGAATCAAGGGTTCTTGATGATTATGCATTTTCTTTTCCTCCGATCGTTTTCATTACTTTTACGATATTCATGGAGATGGGACACTTTGCAAGGCAGCGTCCGCAGCCTACACAGCTGAACATACCGTCGTTATTTTCGGGGAAGTACACCAGCTTGTGCATGAAGCGCTGACGGAAACGCTCGGTCTGCGTCAGACGGGGCTGACCTGCCGACATCTTGGTGAAGTCGGAGTACATGCAGGAGTCCCAGCAGCGGAAGCGGATAACGCCCTTACCGGTATTGAAATCCTTGATGTCATAGCACTGACAGGTGGGACATACAAAGGTGCAGGTGCCGCAGCCGAGGCAGGACTCGGAGAGTTCCTTCCATTCGGGCGCGTCGAAGTACTCCTTGGTCTTGCCCGCGCCGAACGCGTCGGTGTTCAGGTTAGCCAAAGGCAGCTTTTTCATGGTAGCGGCGATCTTTTCCTTCTGTGCGTCTACCGCCTCGGTCGAGCACTCCTCGGTCAGCGCGTCGAGCTTTGTCAGCAGTGCAGCGCCCTTTTCGGTATTGCTCTGCCAGAAAACTTCGGTTTCGGTCTTCCAGATCGAGATATCGCCTGCGGGAGCTGCGGCATCAATGCCGAAGGTCTGGCAGAAGCAGGTCTCGGTCGGTTTTGTGCAGGCAGCGGCGATGATAATGCCGTGCTCGCGGCGGGAAGCATAGTAGCTGTCGGTGGGCTCCTTCAGGAACACGCGATCCAGCACGTCAAAGCTCTTGACATCGCATGCGCGAACGCCAAAAACAACGAAGTCCTCGGAAGCGCTGCGGGTGTCGATGATCTCGATGTTCTTGCCCGAGGTCTTGAACTCGACAAGATTTTCGGTCTGGGGGAAGAAGAAGTCCTTGGGACCTCTTACGGTGTTGAGCGAATTGCTCCAGGTGAGACCGTCTTCCCACTTGGTATACGCGGTCTTGCCGTCCTTACCGTCCACGGGGAGATACAGAGATGCGGCTTTTGCGATCTCTGCGAACACGAGGTTCATGGAATCCAGAGAACACTTACGCATTAGTTGTCACCCCTCTCAAAAACTTCACCGGGCTCAAGGTCATCGGTGGTGTAGTTGACCAGCGGCGCTCTCGAACCGACCTCTGCACCTGCCTGATAGTCGCCGTAGAAGCTGTCAATATCCTTGATAAACTTACGGTTGAGCAGGTGGAGCGGGATGTGCTGCGGGCAAACGCGGGAGCACTCGCCGCAGTCGGTGCAGCGTCCTGCAACGTGGAACGCGCGGATGATGTGGAACATCTTTTCCTCAAAGCTGTTTGCGGGGGACTTGTTCTCCACGCTCGAGTTCGGGTTGTCGAACACGCACTTTTCGCAGGTGCAGGCCGGGCAGATGTCGCGGCAGGCATTGCAGCGGATGCAGCGGGAGAGCTCATTCTGCCAGAAGGCAAAACGCTCATCGGGCGTCATCGCCTCGATCTTGGCAACCTCGTCAAAGCGGGCGGAGTCGATCACGTCGCCGTCCTCGCCCATCAGCTCGTCATAGGCAACGTGCTTTTTGCTCTTGCAGTTGACGCAGCGCTCTGCGAGCACGTCCTTGGCATCGATCATCACGGGAGCATCCTCGTAGATCGTGGTAACCGCCATTTTTTCGCCGCTGCAATCGATCGAGGAGATACCGTCGCCGGCAATAGCCTTGACCTTAGCGATGTCCGCCATACCCTCACAGGGGATGCCGACGGCATAGACCTTTTCGCGGTCAAAACGATGCTCGGTCAGAAGCTGGTTGAAGCTGTATGTATCGCAAGCTTTCAGGAATACGAGGATCTTGCCCTCGCACTTCTTGGTTTTGGATACGAGATATTTCGAGAAGTTGGCACCGCAAAAATCGTTCCAGACGAAGTTTGCTTTCAGTTCGTCCTCGGTATCAAAAACGGCGGGGGTGATGTCATAGTCGAACTCACCCTTTTGCCAGCCGAGAACGCAGGATACCGTACCGTTTGCAAGCAGAGAAGCTGCTTTTTCGATCAATTGATCACGCGTTATCTTTTGCATCGCAGATCCTCCAATCTCTTATTCTCGCCGAGGGCAGCAACCTTTTCGGCGAAGTCGTTCATGGTAGCGGCAAACTTTGCACCCTCTGCAGCCGATACCCACTCTACGCGGGTACGCTCCTTCTCGATACCGAGGTAATCGAGCATGGAGAACAGCAGCGCCATACGGCGGCGGGTGTAGTAGTTACCGGAGGTGTAGTGGCAGTCACCGGGGTGGCAGCCGCAAAGGATAACGCCGTCCGCGCCGCGCTGGAATGCGCGCAGCACAAACATGGGGTTAACACGGCAGGAGCAGGGAACGCGGATGATCTTGACATCCGCAGGGTAGCTCAGGCGGTTGTTGCCGGCAAGGTCAGCGCCCGCATAGGAGCACCAGTTGCAGCAAAACGCCACGATCAAAGGCTTATATTCTTTTACTTGCATATTGCGTCCACCTCCGCGATAATCTGACTGTTCGCAAAGCCGCGAAGATCCATTGCACCCGACGGGCAGGCAACGGTGCAGCATCCGCAACCCTGGCAGACTGCGGGATTAACGACCGCGATACGGCGAATTGCCGTGGTTCTGTCGGGCATACGGAACTCTTTGTTTTCATAGGTAATTGCGCCGTAAGGACATACGCGCTCACACGTGGAGCAGCCGTTACACATGAGCTCGTTGGAGCTTGCAACGCAGGGGTTACCGGTCAGCTTGTCTTTTGCAAGCAGTCCGATGACCTTGGATGCGGCAGCGCCTGCCTGCGAAACGGTCTCGGGGATGTCCTTCGGTCCCTGGCAGGCACCCGAAAGGAATACACCTGCGGTGGGGCTCTCTACAGGGCGGAGCTTAGGATGCGCTTCAGTGAAGAAGTCGTTGGTATCCATGCTGGCGGTCAGCATCGTAGCGAGCGGGCGAGCCGACTTGTCGGGCTCGATTGCAGCGGCAAGAACGACCAGATCCGCGTCGATGTGGAGCTGCTTGTTTGCGAGCAGATCGGATGCCTGGACTTTCAGCTTGTCGCCCTCGGGCGTGACCTTGCCGACCATGCCCTTGATGTAGTGCACGCCGTATTCCTCAACGGCACGGCGATAGAACTCGTCGAAGTTCTTACCGGGCGTTCTGACGTCGATGTAGAATACATATACGTCGGTGTCCGGATACTTGTCTCTGGTGAGCATTGCGTGCTTTGCGGTGTACATGCAGCAGATCTTCGAGCAGTATTCCTTGCCCTTTTCCGCGCATGCGTCACAACGGGAGCCGACGCACTGTACAAAGACGATGGTGTGGGGGTGCTTTAAGTCGGAGGGACGGAGCAGCTTGCCCGCTGTGGGGCCTGCAGCGTTGGTCAGACGCTCGAATTCGAGCGAGGTAATCACGTCCTTGGACTGATTGTATGCGAATTCGTCGAACTTGTCCATGCTGATGGGGTTAAAGCCGGTAGCGACAACGATCGCGCCGTACTTCTCCTCGATGAACTCGTCCTGCTGCTTGTAGTCGATCGCACCTGCAGCGCAGACCTTGGAACATACGCCGCACTTGCCGTTTTTCAGCATGTTACAGTAGTTCGGGTCGATGGTTGCGACCTTCGGAACTGCCTGTGCGAAGGGAATGTAGATGGCGCTGCGGTTGTCCATGCCGAGGTTGAACTCGTTGGGAACCTTCTTCATCGGACATTTTTCGGTGCAGGCACCGCAACCCGTGCAGATGTCTTCCTTGACATAGCGGGCATGCTTTTTGATGGTGACATCAAAGTTGCCCACAAAGCCCTTGACATCGGTGACTTCGCTGTAGGAGAAGATGCGGATCTTATCGTTCTGTGCGACGTCTACCATCTTAGGCGTGAGGATACATGCTGCGCAGTCGAGGGTCGGGAAGGTCTTGTCGAGCTGTGCCATCTTACCGCCGATGGTCGGCTTCTTCTCTACGATATCGACAGGGAAGCCTGCGTCAGCGATGTCGAGCGCGGTCTGGATGCCGGCGATACCGCCGCCGATGACCAGCGCACGCTTGGTAACAGGGCTCTCACCGGGGGTAAGCGGCGTGTTGAGGTTGACCTTTGCAACAGCAGCCTTGCCGAGGATGATTGCCTTCTCGGTACCGGTGACCATGTCCTTATGTACCCACGAGCACTGCTCGCGAATGTTGGCGATTTCCACCATGTAGGGGTTGATGCCTGCGGCTGCCGCGGTCTTGCGGAAGGTCGCCTCGTGCATACGGGGCGAGCAGGAGCAAACAACGATACCCGTCAGTTTATGCTCGGCAACGGCATCCTTGATCATGTTCTGACCTGCCTGCGAGCACATGTATTGATAGTTGGTGGAAAAGACGACGCCCGGCTCATTTTTGAGGGCATCGGATACGGCTTGTACGTCTACGGTGCCTGCGATGTTACTGCCGCACCAACATACAAATACACCAATTCTTTGCATTTTGTCTTTTCCTCCTTACTTTGCGTATTTTCTGAACGCGCTGACGAGTGCCTGCTGCGGGATGTCGTCATCCAGCATGGCGGGAACGTCGTCTGCCTTCAAGTGGTTTGCGCCCTGCTTGCGGATCGCCGCCAGACGCACTGCTTCTACCAGCTTTGCGGGTTCAACGCCGCGGGGGCATCTGTCGATGCAGGCAAAGCAGGACAGGCATCTGTACAGGGACTTGGAGTTCAGCAGCGGTTCGATATCGCCGCTCTCCACCATGTTGACAAACTGGTGGGGATGATACTCCATCTCGTCATATGCGGGGCAGGTAGCGGAGCACTTGCCGCAGCGCATACATTTCTTGGGGTTTACGCCGCTTGTGCGCAGCAGTTCTTCTTGGAGATACTGATTCTTGTTATGCATTCGTATCCTCCTTTACGCCGAGTGCTTCTGCGAGCAGCTCGGTGAAGTATACGACCGGGATCTCCGAGCCGTTCTTGACAAGGTTGTAACGGCAAAGGGGACATGCGGTCACCATCATCTCGGCACCGGCAGCCGCCGCGTTGCCTGTTACGGCATTGCTCTTCTTCTTGGCAAGCTCGGGGCTCTCCATCGTGACATAGCCGCCGCAGCATTCGTTGCGGGAAGCGTAGATCACGGGCTGGGCGCCGATGGCACGGATGAAATCTTCGATGATACTGGGGTTTTCGGGATCGTCCATCTGCATGACCTTGTTCGGGCGGAGAAGCAGGCAGCCGTAGTACGCTGCGATCTTCTTGCCGGTCTGGGGATTTACGACCTTTTCCTTGATCTTGTCAAAGCCGACGAGATCGCGGAGCATTTCGAGATAGTGATATACAGCCGTCTCACCGCTGTAGGGTGCTTCGGGCGCCATATAGCGGTTTACCTTGTCGGCAAATTCCGCGTCGGTCTGCACCTGATGATTGGTCTGCTTGATGACGTTGTGGCAGGCGGAACATACGGTAACGAGCGGCTGCTCCTTATCGTTTGCCGCTTTCAGTGCGCGTACCGAGGAGAGCTTGGTGGCAACTTCATCGCGCGAGGTGGAGAATACACCGCCGCAGCACTGCCAGTCTTCAATCTCTTCCAGTGTTACGCCCAGTACTTCGGCACATTTGCGAGCATATGCGTCGAGCTCTTTTGCCTTGGTTTTCAGCGTACAGCCGGGAAAATAACTAACTTTCATGTTTATGCGCATTCCTTTCTGAAAAATTGGAACGCCTGTACCCCTTGCCACGGGACAAGGGGTACAAACGCGCCGCTTGAAAGAGGATCTCTTTCAAATCTTATACCATCTGTTCGGGATGGAATACTTCGTCAAACTTTTCAGCCGTCAGGAAGCCGAGGGCTACGCATGCTTCCTTCAGAGAAATGTTGTCCTTGAATGCCTTCTTAACGGTCTTTGCTGCGTTCTCATAGCCGATGTAGGGGTTGAGAGCGGTTACGAGCATCAGGGAGTTGTGCAGGTTGTGATGCATCTTCTCCTTGTTTGCCTTGATGCCCACAGCGCAGTTCTTGTTGAAGGAGGTGATCGCCTCAGCAAGAAGTCTTGCAGACTGCAGGAAGTTGTAGATGCAGACGGGCATGAATACGTTCAGCTCGAAGTTACCCTGCGAAGCTGCCATGCCGACAGCAACGTCGTTGCCCATGACCTGAACGGCAACCATGGTTACAGCCTCACACTGGGTGGGGTTGACCTTACCGGGCATGATGGAGGAGCCGGGCTCGTTCTCGGGGATAAAGATCTCGCCGAGACCGTCGCGGGGACCGCTTGCCAGCCAACGAACGTCGTTTGCGATCTTCATCATGTCGCAAGCGAGTGCCTTGATCGCGCCGTGTGCGAATACCAGCTCGTCCTTGGAGGTGAGAGCATGGAACTTGTTGGGAGCGGTAACGAAATCCTTGCCGGTGATCTTGCTGACTTCCTCAGCAACGCGCTCTGCAAAGCCTGCGGGAGCGTTCAGACCGGTGCCGACAGCGGTGCCGCCGAGCGCCAGCTCATGCAGGGGAGCGATGGATCTCTCGATCAGTTCAACATCCTTCTCAAGGCTGGAGCGCCAACCGCTGATCTCCTGGCTGAACTTGATGGGCGTTGCATCCTGCAGGTGGGTTCTACCGCTCTTAACGATGCCCTCGTTCTCCTCTTCGAGGCGAACAAAGGTAGCGATCAGTTCCTTGACAGCGGGGATCAGCTTATCCTCGAGTGCCAGAACTGCAGCGATGTGCATAGCGGTGGGGAAGGTGTCGTTGGAAGACTGGCTCATGTTGGAGTCATCGTTGGGGTGCAGCAGCTTCTTGTCAAGGATCTGGTTGCCGCGGTTTGCGATAACTTCGTTTGCGTTCATGTTCGACTGCGTGCCCGAACCGGTCTGCCAAACGACCAGCGGGAAGTGATCGTTGAGCGTGCCTGCCATTACTTCGTCACAAGCCTGCTTGATCGCACCGAGCTTTTCCTCGGTCATCTTTTCGGGGCGCAGTGCGTTGTTGGCGATGGCAGCTGCCTTCTTCAGTACGCCGAAAGCGTGAATGATCTCGGCGGGCATGGTCTCGATGCCGACACCGATCTCAAAGTTTTCGTGGCTTCTCTGGGTCTGTGCAGCCCACAGACGGTCAGCGGGGACTTTTACCTCGCCCATAGAGTCATGTTCAATGCGAAATTCCATTATTCTATCTTCCTTTCAAATTTAAATAGAAACTATTTTAAAGCGTGACGCTTCGGATAACGTTCTTGAGGCTCTCCGCGCTTGCGTGCAGAGCGGTGCGCTCCTCGTCATTTAGCGGCAGGAGGATCTTGCTGTGTGCGCCTCTGTTGCCGACGATGTTTAAGAGGCTCAGGCAGACATCGTCGATGTCATATTCGCCGTGCAGCATGGTCGAAACCGTCATCGTGGTGTCGATACCGCTGAGCAGGCACTTGCAGATGTGGCAGACCGACATGGATACGGCATAGAAGGTCGCACCCTTGCGCTGGATCACGCGTGCGCCGGATTTGCGCACATATTCTTCTACATCGCTGCGTCTGAGCGGCGGGTATTCGTCATCGGGGCTGAGAACGGATTTCTGATAGTCTTCCACGGGGACATTGGAGATGTTGGCGATCGACCACGGGATAAACGAGGAGTCGCCGTGCTCACCCAGAACATAAGCATGTACGTTGTGCTGGCTTACGGAATAATATTCCGAAATTCTCGAGCGCAGACGCGCGGTGTCGAGAATGGTACCCGAACCGATGATGCGCTCCTCGGGCAGACCCGAATACTTGCAGAATGCATAGGTCAGCACGTCAACAGGGTTGCTGACGAGGACATAGTTTGCATCGGGTGCATAGCGAGTGATCTCGGGGGTGATGGATTTGAGAATGTTGATGTTGGTCTGTGCAAGATCCAGTCTCGACTGACCGGGCTTTCTTGCCACGCCGGAAGTGATGATAACGATGTTAGAGTCCTTCGCGTCCGCATAGCTGCCCGCGTAGATCGAGCAGGGGTTGCAGAAGGGAGTACCCTGACGGATGTCCAGTGCCTCGCCGAGCGCCTTTTCACCGTTGATATCGATCATGACGATCTCGGATGCAAGGCCGGAGATGGTGAGCGTATACGCGATGGTGGAGCCAACGCTACCGGAACCGATGATGGTGATCTTATTCATAGCTTCCTCACTTTTTAAATTTAAGTTTTTAAATTTAAGATGCTTACCGCATCCTTGATGGTCTTCTCCATAGCTTCCTTGCCGTACTTATCGACCTCAGCCTTGTTCTTTTCGCCGTGCGTCAGACAGCCTGCGCCGCCGATACAGCCGCCGATACAAGCCATACCCTCGATAAAGTTGGCATCCAGCACGTTCTTGCTCTTCTTGAGCAGTGCCAGTCTGCATTCTTCGATACCGTCGCAGACTGCGGCTTTGAGCTGGAAGTCGTTGAATTCAAATTCCTTGACACCTTCTGCAACTGCGTCGGTCAGACCGCCGCTGCGGGCAAAAATTCTTCCATAATAAGAAGCGTTGTCGAGCACGCCCTCGTCAAGCATGGTGATGTCGATGCCGCGGCTGTCGAACAGCGCCTGCAGCTCCTCAAAGGTCAGTACCGTATCGACATACGGCTTGACGGTTTCGCGCTGCAGCTCCATCTTCTTTGCGGTGCAGGGACCGATGAAGATGACGCGTGCATTCGGATCCTGCTTTTTGAGGTATGCGGCGAGCGCGGTCATCGGAGAGGGATTGTGCGAAATGTAATCTACAAGATCCGGGAAGTTCTTGTGGATGTAGTTGACGAATGCAGGGCAGCAGGAGCTGGTCAGGAAGCCTTTTTCGACAAGCTCTTTGGTTTCCTCAACGGCTACCATGTCTGCGCCGAGCGCAGCCTCGATCGTGGTGTAGAAGCCGAGCTCCTTGAGACCGGTGATGACCTGGCCGAGTTTTGCATAGGCAAATTGGCTGGAGATCGAGGGGGCGGCGATGGCATATACCTTGTATTCGGAGTTTGCCTTGCTGCCTTTCAGAATGTTGATGGCATCCACGATAAAGGACTTATCGGTGATGGCGCCCCACGGGCACTGATATACGCAGGCACCGCAGGAGATGCACTTATCGTAGTCGATCTTTGCGGCGTTGTCTTCGTTGATCTGGATCGCCTTGACTTTGCAGGCGTTCTGGCAGGGGCGCTTGCGGTTGGCGATGGCTGCAAAGGGGCAGACCTTCGCGCACTGACCGCACTCTACGCACTTGGTCTTGTCGATGTGCGCAACGTGGTTGTGGTCAAAGGAGATTGCGCCGCGCTTGCAGACGTCCTCACAGCGGTGTGCAAGGCAGCCGCGGCAGGAGTCGGTGACCTCGTATCCCGCTGCGGGGCACTCGTCGCAGGCAATGTCGATGACCTGGATCACGTTCGGGTTGTCCTTGTCACCGCCGACCGCGAGCTTTACGCGCTCGCCGAGGATGGCACGCTCTTTGTATACGCAGCAGCGCATGGTCGGTTCTTTACCGGGGACGATCTTCTTCGGGATCTCCACCAGATTTTCCAGCAGAGTGCCGTCCCATGCGTGTCTTGCGACCTCGCGCAGGACCTTATATTTCAAGTGCTGTACTTTGGTATCAAACTTTCTTGTCTTCATTCTTCTGTCTCCAGTTTTTTGAGGATGGTCTCGTTCCAAAAGACCTCAAAGGATTCCGGTGTGACACCGGTGAAAATTTCGTCGTCCACCCGGACGGTTACGCCGACCTTGTTGCATTTCCCGATGCAAAAGCTTCCGGCAAGAGTGATGTCGTCTTCCTTATTATAATCGGAGATGGCTTTCTTGAATTTTTCGATCAGCCTTTCCGATCCTCGGATACAGCAGGCGCTGCCTATGCAGATCTGAATCACCATGGTTAAATTTTTGCTTTGACCTGTTCTGCAAAAAATTCGCCGAGCGTCTCGGGCGTAACGGAGAATACCTCGTCATCTACCGAGACAGAGACACCGGGCTGGCAGCGTCCCATGCAAAATGCGGCGCCCAGCGTTACCGTGTCTTCAAGTTTGTTTTCCGCGATCAGGCTCTGCAGACCTTCTACGACCTGGCGCGAGCCCTTCAGATGGCAGGAGCTGCCAATACATACTGTGATTTTAATAATAATAACCCCCTTCGTGCGTTTTGGGGTTGACAATGAACTTTTTATACAGAAAAATAATCCATAACTAACCCATCTTACACAATTGTTATTATTCTAACAAAAAAATGCATAAATTGCAACTACTAACGGAAAAATAATTGCAGGAGAAACCCACAAAATTCAAAGAAAACCGTCCCGCCTGTTTTGGTACAAGTGGCGGTTTTTGCTTTTGTGCGGTCGCTTTGGGGGATATGATGTTCCCGCGCAAAGCGCGTAAACAGCGATATAAATCCCTGACGGGATTTTCGATATGCCCTGCGGGCGCGATATGTCCTGCGGACTCGATATACCTGCGGGCGCGATATGTCCTGCGGACTCGATATACCTGCGGGCGCGAGGGATTTATATCATATCGCAAGCACGCAGTGCTTATATCGAAACCGAGCATCGCGAGGTTATATCGTGCGGCTCTGCCGCATATCGCCTTAGCGGCTCTGCCGCTAAACATTCCTTTTCGTTTGCATTCAGGATTGCTTTGTGCTATACTGCTTGTATCACCATTTGCGGGGGACGGTATGAAACGCTTTCAAAAAATCTATCTCGAGATCTCCAATATCTGCAATCTGCGCTGTGCGTTCTGCCCGGGAACGAAGCGGCAGCCGCGGGCGCTGACCGAGGGGGAATTTGGCTTTCTGCTCGGGCGGCTGCGCCCCTTTACCGATTATCTGTATTTTCATCTGATGGGCGAGCCGCTCTGTCATCCGCAGCTCGGCGCGTTCCTCCGAATGGCGCACGATGCCGGATTTAAGGTGATCCTCACCACCAACGGCACGCTGCTGCAGAAGCAGCAGGAAATGCTGCTGTGTGCGCCGGCGTTACATAAGGTGAATATTTCGCTGCATGCGTTTGAAGCGAATGACCTCGATGTGCCGTTTGCTTCGTACCTTGACCGCTGCTTTGCTTTCGGCAAGGCGGCAGAGGGACAAAAGCTGGTCATCTACCGCCTGTGGAACCACGGCGGCGCGGATGCAAGGAACGCGGAGATCCTTGCCGCCATGGAGCGATATTTCCCAAAGCCGTGGGCAGACGATTGGCGCGGCGCACGTATCGGCGAGCGCGTTTATCTGGATTACGGCGACAAATTCGATTGGCCCGATCTTTCCGCACCCGAGGGCGGGGGAGACGTCGCTTGCTACGGGCTGCGCGATCAGATCGGCGTGCTCGCCGACGGCACGGTCGTACCATGCTGTCTGGATCACGACGGCGATATCGCACTCGGAAATCTGTTTGAAGAAAGCCTTGCGGACATCCTGTCGTCACCGCGTGCAAAAGCGATCTGTGACGGCTTCGCAGACGGCAAAGCCGTCGAGCCGCTCTGCCGCCGCTGCGGCTACGCCTATGCACGGTTTGGAAAGTAAAAATATACAAAATCACTGTGTTTGTTAATAATATTTTGCTTTTTGGGATTTGTTATTGCATTCCTTTTTTAAATGTGTAAAATAAGATCAGAATTACCTGAGGAGGTAGTATGATATGTATATCGTGAAAAACGGTTCCGAGTACATCGTTTCGGATGCGGCGGAGAACGCGGTTGCGAGCGTCTTGGCGCCGATCGTGGAGGAAAACGGCAAGGAGTTTGTCCTCTCTGCGAGCGAAAACGGCTTTGCGGGACACGGATTTTCCTGTACCGAGGACGTACAGAGTGAGGGGGATGGGCTTTTCAAAGTTACCAGAACTTTGAAAAACGAGAGCTTCACGCCGCGCATCATCAAGTTTATTTTCGAGACAGTTACCGCGTTTGTGCCCGCGCGCTATCTGATTCCCTGTGTCAGTTACAACGGCAACCGCTTCGGAGAGGGCAAGGAGCCCAAGGGCATGATCTGCGAGGAGACGGGCGAGCCGTGGATCCATTCCTACGATCGCACACCGATCCCGTCCTGCTCGGTGACCGAGACGAAAGAGATCGCGTTTTCGCTCTTTGCGTCGAATGAGACGACAGAGAGCCTTGTTTCCTCGGTTTCGCTGCGTCCCGCCGACGGCGGTCGTATTTCGCAGCGCATTTATTGGCCCGTGACCGAGGCACCCTTTACCTATTACGAAAACGATAAGTACAACGAACCTCTGCATACCTATATTACGCTCGCGGCAGGCGAGACATGCACCGTTTCGGTGTATATGCTTTGCGCCGTGCCGCAGTGGGAGAACTACGGTGTTTGCGCCACGCTTGACCGAGCGCTGGAACTGTTCCCGTTTGGCCACGGTGCAAACCGCACGACAGACGAGCTCTGGCGTCTGGGCATCGCTTACAGCCGATTCCTGCTCCGCGAGCACAAGGGCAAGCTGCTGTTCTCCAGCGGTATCCATCCGACTGCGAAGGGTCCGTACTTTGTCCCCCACTATGAGATCGGCTGGTGCGGTCAGAACATTATGAATGCGCGTATGCTCACGCTCGAATATCTGCGCACGGGTGAAAAGGAACTGCTCGAAAAGGCGATGACCGTCTGCGACAACTGGCTGGAAAAGCAGTCGGAATCGGGACTCGTACTTGCGCACTATGAGTGGTACACCGAGGGACAGAACTGGAACTACAAGCCGCGCGACTATACAAAGTCGTGGGCAAGCAATGTGGACTACAAAAACGGCTGGCTGCCCGAGACCTGCAACACGGCATGGGCGGCTTGCGAAATGCTCAAACTCTGGGATCTGCTGCGCAAGAACGGCATCGACCGTCCCGACTATAAGCAGTTTGCCACCAAGATCCTCGACTTCTTCTGCGATCACTACAGCGAGGAGTACGCCTTCGGCAAGGCATGGCACTTTGACGGTCGCTGCGAGGAGGAAAACGGCACGGTCGGCGCGTTTGTGACGATGGCGCTCTGCGACGGCTGGCGCATTCTCGGCGAGCAGAGATATCTTGACTTTGCGGCAAAGTCGCTCGAGTTCTACATGCACCGCGACCTCGATCAGTTTATCTGCACCGCCGGTGCGATCGACTGCACCTGCGTGGATAAGGAGACCGCGGGCCCCGTGATCATCGCCGCGCTCGACCTCTATGAATTTACTAAGGAAGAAAAGTATCTCGAATATGCCGTTAAGGCGTCCTACTATTTTGCCTCCTGGATGTATACATATGATGTGCACTACGGTCCCGAGGCGGAGTTCACGCAGTACGGCTATTACACCTCCGGTTCGACCTATGTTTCGGTACAGCATCCCGCGCTGGATCAGTGGGGCGAGCTGATGTGCTGTGAGTGGCTGCGTCTTGCCGACTACACGGGCGACGACAGATGGCGTCAGCGTGCGATCATGATGTGGTACAACGCAACGCAGTGCATTGCGGATGAAAACAACCGTACTTTCCACGGTCTCGAGCGTCCCGTCGGCGCACAGAACGAGGCGTTCTATCAGGCGCGCTGGGGACACAGAAAGAACTGCAACGAGCGCGGTCACCTCAACGACTGGTGCGTCTCGTGGGTCAATGTCTTCCGCCTGAACGTGCTCGACCGTCTGACAAGCGTTAACGGATATACAGATAGAAGTGCATTAGAATAAAATGAAGTAAAATGAAAGCAGAGCCTTCCCGTCGGGAAGGCTCTGCTTTTCTGTGATTGACAACGCGCTGCGGATGTTGTATACTGTATTTACAGATGTAAATTCATTACGACGGAGGTACGGGATGAAAAAGCGGTTTCTTTTGCTCTGTATGCTTGCGTTCTTGCTTTGCGCCTGCGCGGTGGAGCCTGCGGAGACAACGACAGCGCCCGTGACAACGACAGTGCCCGTGACAACGGCAGTGCCCGTGACAACGACAGCGCCCGTGACAACGACAGCGCCCGTGACAACGGCAGTGCCCGTGACAACGGCGGTGCCCATGACAACGACAGCGCCCGAAACAACGACAGCGCCCGAAACAACGACAGCGCCCGAAACAATGGCGGTGCCCGAAACGATGGCGGTGCCTGTGACAACGATCACCGATCCCTCTGCGATAGATATTGCTGTGCCGATCGATACATATGAGAGCGATACGTATACCGTGACCGAATACCGCAACAGCGATGACAGTGTGATCTACTGGACGGTCGTTACAAAAAGCATATTGCATTCGCAGGAGTTTCGCTATGATCGGGACGAAAACGCAGGACCGATTCCATCGGTCACTACGCTTGTTGCCGAAGCGGACATCAATTTTGACGGGCGAACGGACCTTTGCCTGTTTAAAGGGTATTTCGGTGCGCAGGGAGCAAGACTGTATATCGGCTATCTGCAAAATGCCGACGGCACGTACACGCTCTGTGAAGGATTTGAAAATATCGCAGATCCGGCGCTCGATGCAGAGAATAAAGTGATCCTTTCCACCTCGAGAGAAAACGCAGCTCAACACCGATACGGCAAATATGCTTTTGCAGGCAATGCGGTAAAATGTACGGATGCACTGATCTATACCGTCGGAGATGAAACCGTGGAGATGGACGGCGTTGTGTATTCGATCGCGTCCGACTCGCCCGACCGTGACCGTTTCCTCGGCGAGGGCGGTGAGTGGGAGCTCGAGGGCGAAAAGTGGTACAGCGGTCTCGGCGTCGTCCGCCAAAACAGTGTGTCGGATAAGTGACAAGCATGCCGCCGATGCTGCAAAATTGCAAAAAAGCACAAATCTTGCTAAAAAAGCGCAGGTTTTGTGCTTTTTTATTTGGTAATAGTGTAATAATCGGATTGATTTTTACATGTAAAATGTGCTATAATTGAAATAACCAATAATCCCGAGGGAGGCGACCGTATGCGTTACAAGATATTTGAATATGATCCATATTTAAAGCCGTATACTGCGGATATCGAGCTCAGAATGGACAACTATAACCGAAAAAAGAAAGAACTTCTCGGCGATGGTTTATCCCTTTTGGATTTTGCCAACGGGCACGAGTATTTCGGCTTTCATAAGAGCGGCGACGGCTGGGTCTACCGTGAGTGGGCACCCGGCGCGGACGCGCTGTATATCATGGGAGACATGAACGGCTGGGATCCGACGAGTCTTCCGCTGCAAAACATCGGTAAGGGTGTTTTTGAGATCTATCTTACGGGCGAGAACAGTCTGTACGGCGGATGCAAGGTCAAGACGGTGGTGGAAAAGGACGGCAAACGGATGGAAAGGATCCCGCTGTATGCCCGCCGCGTGGTGCAGGACCCCGTCAGCTATACATGGGCGGCAGAGATCCTGGACGAAAAGCCGTTTGCGTGGAGCAAAAAGAAGTTTACCCCGCCGAAAAACCTCTTTATCTATGAGTGCCATATCGGTATGGCGCAGGACAAAGAGGGGCTTGGCACCTATGCGGAGTTCACGGAAAAAGTTTTGCCGCGTGTGAAAGCGCTGGGATATAACGCGATCCAGATCATGGCGATCATGGAACATCCGTATTACGGCTCGTTCGGCTATCAGGTCTCGTCCTTCTTTGCGGCGTCCTCCCGCTTCGGCATGCCCGAGGATCTCAAGCGTCTGATCGATACGGCGCACAGTATGGGAATCGCGGTGCTGCTGGATGTGATCCATTCCCACGCGGTAAAGAATACCGCCGAGGGCATCAATCAGTTTGACGGCACGGACTATCAGTTCTTCCATACGGGATCGCGCGGCGAGCATCCCGCGTGGGATACGAAGCTCTTTAACTATAATAAAAATGAAGTCATTCATTTCCTGCTTTCCAACCTCAAGTTCTGGATGACCGAATATCACTTTGACGGCTTCCGCTTTGACGGTATTACGTCCATGATCTATCACGATCACGGACTCGGGGAAGCCTTCACGGATTACAAAAAATACTTTTCGCTCAATACCGATACCGAGGCGATCACCTATTTGCAGCTTGCCAATGAGCTGATCCGTCAGGTGAACCCCAAGGCGATCACCATCGCTGAGGATATGTCCGCGATGCCGGGTATGTGCCTGCCGATCGAAGAGGGCGGCGTAGGCTTTGACTACCGCCTCTCCATGGGCGTGCCCGACATGTGGATCAAGCTGCTCAAAACCACCAAGGACGAAGACTGGAACATGTATTATATATGGCATGAGCTGACCAGCCGCCGTCCTATGGAAAAGTATATCGGCTATGCGGAGTCGCACGATCAGGCATTGGTCGGCGACAAAACCATCATGTTCTGGCTGTGTGACAGTGCCATGTACACCGATATGTCCAAGTCCTCCACAAGCGCTGTAGTCGATCGCGGCATCGCTCTGCATAAGATGATCCGTCTGGTGACCATGACGCTCGCGGGAGAGGGATATCTGAACTTCATGGGCAACGAGTTCGGACACCCGGAGTGGATCGATTTTCCGCGCGAGGGCAACGGCTGGAGCTACCATTACTGCCGCAGACAGTGGCATCTTGCCGACGATCCGCTGCTGAAATATGAATGGCTGCTCGAATTTGACAAAGCGCTCGTGGCAATGGTGCAGGACAAAAAGCTCTTTGCCAAGGCACCCGTCGGTTTGTATATTGATGACGAATCCAAGGTGCTGGTATATGAGCGCGGCGGCATGATCTTCGCATTGAATTTTGATCCGACAAGATCCTATCCGTCCTATTTCGTGCCGACGAAGAAGAAGGGAAGCTACGTGCCCGTTTTGTCTACCGACGAAGAACGTTTCGGCGGTTGGGATCGGATCGACCTGTCTGCGACCTACACAGCCGCCAAGACAGAGAAGTCGGGCATCGGATTCCCCGTATATCTCCCCGCACGCACAGGCGTTTGCTTTGTAAAGACGAAATAATAGTAGGAACTAAAAAGCATTGCAAGATCCGAAAAATTCGGATCTTGCAATGCTTTTGTCGTTTTGTGAAGTAAATGGATTGTTTATGATACGAATGATTTGCGCGTACCGCGCATGAATTGACGGCTGTGCCGTCATGATTTGAATTGCAATCTCCTATGCGCCGCAGCGCAAATCATGCCGTAGGCAAATCATGAGCACACAGTGCTCAAATCATGCAATCCCTCGGATTGCAATTCATTGTTTACGCGCGTCGCGCGTAAACTTTCATTTCTTCTCAGTGTAATACTGCGCTTGGGCGGTCCACAGCTCGTGGTATTTGCCGTTCACATCCGCAACGAGCTCGTCGTGCGTTCCGACTTGCACGATGCTGCCATGATCGAACACGGCGATCTTGTCGCAGAAGCGGCAGGAGGACAGGCGGTGGCTGATGTAGATGGCGGTCTTGTCTCCGACGATGTCATTGAACTTGGCATAGATCTCTGCCTCGGCGATGGGATCGAGCGCGGCGGTCGGCTCGTCCAGGATGATGAACGGTGCGTCCTTGTAGAGTGCGCGCGCCAGCGCAACCTTTTGCGCTTCGCCGCCCGAGAGGTTCACGCCGTCGGCATCAAAGTTTTTGTATAGCGGCGTGTCGAGCTTCTGCGGCATCTCCCGATACCGCTCGCCAAAGCCCACTTCTGCAAGGCAGCGTTCGGCTTTTTCGGCGTCCCACCGCTCGGCGGAAGCGACGTTGTTGCCGAGGGGCAGACCGAGCAGGCTGTAGTCCTGGAAGACGACCGAGAAAATGTCTAAATACTGACGGTAATCATACTTGCGGATGTTGAAATCATTCATCAGGATCTCGCCCTCGGTCGGATCGTACAGGCGGCAAAGCAGTTTGATAAATGTGGTCTTGCCGCTGCCGTTCATGCCCACGACCGCCAGGCGCTCGCCCACCTTCAGGCTGAGGTTGATATTTTTGAGCGCGTAGGTGTCCGCACCCGCGTATTTGAAGCTGACATTTTTAAACTCGATGTCAAACTTCTTATCGCTGCGCTTTTCCACCGCAAGGCTGCCCTGGTACATATCGTTTTGAATGTCGAAATAGTCGAGATACTGCTTTAAAAAAGGCTCATTATGCTTTGCTCGTCCCAATTGATTGAAAAGCGAGCAAATATTTTTAATCAACCTTCCAAGGTAACCCACATATTTGATCACACTGCCCACAGGGAAGGCGCCAAGCGTACAATATAGACAAACCAGCAAATATGTGCACATCTCGGAGAACTTTGTTAAAACAAATACCGGTGTTTCATAGAGAAAACTTTTGCGGTTGACCGCGGTAAATATACGCAAATGATCGCGGCTGTTTTTTTCCTCAAGCGGTGTAATAATTTCCTGTTGCCGGTAAATGCGACAGTCCATGCCGGACACTTTATACCCCTGTCCGATTCTGTTTTCGCCAAGCATATGTTCACTGAGGCTGTTCCAGTTGGCGGCATTCTTTTTGCTACTCTGTAACTGCATAACGACGGTGAGCACCACGAGAATAAAAAGCAAGACCAGTAAAACTGCGCCCATCAGGGGAAAGCGTACGCTTGCCATATTGCCGAGCATTTCGGTAAACAGAATACAGGAAAGCGAGATCTGCACGGCACAGTCCATGAGTTTTTCCACGGTAAAACGGAGCTGCTTTACTCCATGACTGTTGACCTGCGAATTCTGGCTGATCTTCCGCCGAAGCTGACGAATCTCGGGATTTTCCAGCTTGTCATAGTCAAGGGAAAGCGTTTTGCGGTTGAATGCCGCCGCCTCATTGTTGGCGAGGATCTGACGCTGTAGCTCCGTGATATATCCAAGAAGTGCCCCCACGATCCGCACAAATAGATTGCCAAACAAGGTAATGGCAACGAGCAGGAAGATCGCCTGTTTGTCCTTACCCGCATACAGCGCCGTGACGATCTCGGCGGACATCCAGAGATTGAAGTAGGGAGAGATGCTTTGGAAGAGGATATGCAGGAATTTAAGGGGGAAATACTTTGGATTATACGCGCTGTACGTCCGAAAAGCGCGCATCGTGATGTTTTCCTTACGCATGGATTTCTCCCTCCTTGTAGTATTTTGCCTGTACGCCGAACATATAGGCGTACTGTCCGTTTTTCGCCATCAATTCCTCGTGCGTGCCGCTCTCGGTGATGCTACCGTTTTCGAGCAGCAGAATGCGGTCACAGAAGCGCGTGGAGGCAAAGCGGTGCGAAATGTAGACCGAGGTCTTGCCCTCTGTCAGAGCGCGGTACTGCAGATACAGCTTGTTCTCGGCGATCGGATCGAGCGCGGCGGTCGGCTCGTCGAGGACGAGGATCGCGCCGTTTTTGTAAATGGCGCGCGCCAGGACCAGTTTTTGCATCTCGCCGCCCGAGAGGTCCACGCCGTCGTCATAGATGCCTTTCATCAAGTGCGTGTTGATGCCGTTTGGAAGGCTCTCGATCTTTTCATAGATGCCCGACGCCTGCATTGCGCGGATGGCATCCTCACGCGCTGTCGGGCGATCGAGATCCGCGCTCGCGACAAATTCAAACATCGTGAACGCCACAGGGGCGATCTGTTGGAATACAGCGGAGATCATCGAATAATATTCTTCGATATTGTATTCCTCGATCCGCTTACCGCCGACCAGGATCTCACCCTTTGTGGGCGTGTACATGCCGCAGATCAGCTTGATCAGCGTGGTCTTACCCGCGCCGTTCATACCCACGAGGGCAATGCTTTCGCCGCCCTCGATCACAAGGTCGATGCCTTTCAGGGTGTAGTCCTCGGCGCCGTCATAGCGGTACCAGACGTCTTTCAGTTCGATCCTGACGGGTGCGGTCGGGAGTGCACAGCCCTCGCCGTGGTTAAACTTGTTCGGGTAGTCGAAAAACTCGCGATAGTATGCGATCTTTTCGGCGCGGGTGTTGAGCTTTGCCACGTCGCCGATGATGCCCTGCAAAAATCCGGCGATACTGCCTACAAGTCCGAAATAGAAGACAAAATCACCGACGGTCATGCCACCCTCAAGCAAAATGCCGATCAGCACGATATAGGCAACGCCGTTTTGGATCAAGGTCATCAGCCCTGCCAAGATCGATGCCCACAGTCCACGCAGGTGTACCCGATGATTCCACATCAAAATGTACGCCTGATAGTCGCGCATCATTTTGTCAAGCAACGGTTCCAGACCGTAGAGCTTGATGTCCTTTGCTTTGGCAAAATCACCGCCCAGCCTTTGCAGATAAACCTTTTTTCTGCCTTCTTCTTCCCACTTGTGTTTATTCTTTTCATGGTATACCGGCTGCCAACGTGTGGTGAAGTAGGAGAGCGCCGATGTTACGGCAACCACGACAAAAATGGCAGGGTGTAAAGATACCAGCAAGGATGCATATGTAAAAATTCCCGTCAGATGAATGAGCGCAGCCGGAAGATCGCGCCATAAAAACTCAGGCGAACAGTTCCCGCCGTTTGCGTCCCGAAAGGCATAGCCGCGAAGTTCTTTGAAGTCCTTCTTTTCGGTATTCTCAAAGTCAGTCTCCGCGTTTTCAAAGGCTGCAAGTTCGGATTGATACACGAGTGACGGATAGTACTGCCTCGATAAGCATTGCACATCCACCCAGTGCCTGACTGTTTGCAGAGCAAGGATTCCCAAAAGAAGCGCGACGACAACAGCTGCGAGCTCCGAAAAGGGGGCACCGCTGCCAATGCGGTCAATCAGCACCTTTGAATAATAGGATTCGGCAAGCGGCAATGCCACCGAAAACGGCACGCTCGCAAAGATAAAAAACACAAACCATTTATCCAGCCTCCACAGCTTGCGCATCGTCCAGCAAAGGCAACTGAATCTGCCGTATTTTCGCTTTTCTTTTTTCTTTTTCATAAAAAATCTCACCTCTTGCCCTCAGTGTAACATGCTGAAATGAAAAAAAGTGCGATCTGATACCAAATGTCGAAAATTTGATGTCAAATGCACTTTTGGCTATTGCGGCAGCAGCACTTCGGTCGAGAACGCGCCGTCCTCGGACGCGCGCGTGACATAGCCGCCGTACTTTTTCACGATTGCATCGATCCGCGCAATGCCAAAGCCGTGCCCCTCGCCCTTGGTGGTGCGAAAATGCTGCTTTTTCTTGCCGCCCGCCGTATTGGTCAGCGCGAGATAGAGGTAGTTGCCCTTCATCTCCATGTAAATGCGGATCAGACGTTCGCTTTCGGGCAGCTCCATGCACGCGTCGATCGCGTTGTCGAGCAGATTGCCGATGATGACGCAGAGGTCGAGCTCCGACACGCTCAGCGACACGGGGATCTTTGCCTCGGCTTTGACAGTGATGTGCTTCTCGGCGGCAAGCGACAGCTTGCTGTTGAGGATGGCGTCTGCCATGCGGTTGCCCGTTTTGATGACGGTCTCTACGTTGGTCAGATCGTCGTCGAGCAGGTCGAGGTACTTTGCGATCTCAGCATATTCGCCGTTTGCCGCGTGCACCTTCATCACCTGGATGTGGTGGCGGTAGTCGTGCCGCCAGCCGCGCATCTTCTTATACATGTTTTCCACTTCGGCGTAGTGCTTTTGCAGAATTTCATTTTCAAAGGCGGCAACCTTTTTTGCGATCAGTTTATCAAACAGCATGATGCTCTCCTCACAGATATTTGATCAGCGCGGCGTGCACATCGTCGTACAGTCCGCGGCTGATGGGGAGCGTGTCCCCGTTTGCCATGGTGACCTCGGTGCGTGTGATCTTTTTGACGTACTTCAACCCCACCACATAGGAGCGGTGCACCTTGAAAAAGGTCTCGTCGAGCTGCTGCACAAATTTGCCGAGTGCCGCGCGCATGCGGAATGTGCCGTGTGCGGTGTGCACGAGGACGTAGACATTCTCGGATTCGATATACACGATGTCGGCGAGCGGCACCTTGATGTCGCCGTCGGCGGTGGCGAGCAGCACCGACCGCTGGCGGTAGGCGAGGTTATGCGCCGCGCGGTCGAGCACGGGGAAGAGCTTTTCTTCGCTGACGGGTTTGATCAGATAGTGCAGTGCCGACACGTCAAAGCCGTCGCTGAAATATTCGTAGTACCCCGTGACAAAGATGATCTGTATCGCGCTGTTTTCGCGCCGCAGCGTCTTGGCAAGCTCAATGCCGTTCATCTTGCCCATCTCAATATCGAGCAGCAGAATGTCAAAGCTCTTGTCCTCGCCGTAGGCAAACAAAAACGCCTCTGCCGAGGAAAAGGTCTGCACCTCTGTAAGATGCGCGCGCCCTTTTGCCCATGTTTCGAGCGTGTGGCGCAGGTATGCGAGCTGTTTTTCCTCGTCGTCGCAGACGGCAATCTTCAAATGCATGGCGGTTCTCCTTTTGCTTGATGCTTAAATTGTACCCGCAAAGGAGAAGTTTGTCAAGGATGATAGAAAAAAAGAAATAAAGGCAAAAAATAACGGCGCCAAGCGCTCTTTTTTCCCATTTTTCCCGTTTACTTTACAAAAACTTTACAAAAGCTTGATAATGGATTTTATATACCGCAGGTATAATGGATTTGTAAAACTTATGTAAAGGAAAAGAAAAACATGGACATTTTCAGTGTGTTAAACCTGATCGGCGGACTTTGTCTCTTCCTGTTCGGCATGAATCTCATGGGACAGGCACTCGAAAGAAGAGCAGGCGACAGCCTCCGCATCATTCTCGGAAAACTGACTACGAAAAAGATGGCCGGATTTTTGACCGGTCTTGCAGTGACCTCGGTTATCCAAAGCTCCTCGGCGACTACGGTCATGGTCGTCGGCTTTGTCAACTCGGGACTGCTTACCCTCGGACAGGCGATCAATGTTATCATGGGCGCAAACGTCGGCACCACAGTGACCGCATGGCTGCTCAGCCTCGGCGGCATCGACAGCGATGTGCTGTGGCTGCAGCTCTTGAAGCCCACTTCGTTTACCCCTATTCTTGCGCTCATCGGTATTATTTTTACGATGTTCTCCAAGAGCACGAAAAAGAAGGATACCGGTGTCATTTTGCTCGGCTTTGCAACGCTGATGTACGGCATGGACAGCATGTCCGCTGCCGTCAGCGGACTCAAGGACGTACCCGAGTTCCAGCAGCTCTTTGTTACCTTCTCGAATCCCATCCTCGGCGTACTTGCGGGTGCGATCCTCACCGCGATCATCCAATCGAGTTCGGCATCCGTCGGTATTCTGCAGGCGCTTTCCGCGACCGGTGCGGTCTCGATGGGCGCTGCCATCCCGATCATCATGGGACAGAACATCGGTACCTGTATCACCGCGATCCTCTCTTCGTTCGGCACCAATAAGAATGCAAAGCGTGCCGCGCTCGTGCACCTTTCCTTCAATGTCATCGGTACGGCAATCCTGCTGACGGTATTCTGCATCGCCAAGGCGCTGTTTGATATTCCGCTGCTGTCGCAGCCGGCGGATCATGTCAGCATTGCGATCGCGCACTCGACATTCAATATCCTCTGCACGATGATGCTGCTGCCGATGTCGAAGCTGCTCGAAAAGCTTGCGGTTACGCTGATCCCCGATGCCAAAACGCCCGAGGCGGTGGCAGAGCTGGACGAGCGTCTGCTGAACACCCCCGCCGTAGCGCTGGAGCGCTGCCACGCGGTTGCGATGGATATGGCGGAGTGCGCTGTGGAGTCGATGAAAGAAGCGCTGACTTCTTTGCAGAATTTCACGCCCGAGCTCGCAAAATCCATCCGTGAAAAAGAAGATCGCACCGACCACTACGAGGACATCCTCGGTTCCTATCTGGTAAAACTGAGCACCCAGCAGATCGGCGAAAAGGACAGCGCCGAGGCGGCGATGCTGCTGAAAGTTATCGGTGATTTTGAGCGTATTTCCGACCACAGCGTCAATATTCTCGAATCTGCCGAGGAAATGCAGGCAAAGAATCTTGCATTCTCGCATGCGGCAAAGAAGGAGATCGCTGTGCTGACTTCTGCGGTAGACGAGATCCTGGGTCTTTCGCTCGCGGCTTTCCGCGATCACGACATGGCTGCACTGGCGGCGATCGAACCGCTGGAGCAGGTCATCGACGGACTGAAAGAACAGCTGCGCACCAACCACATCCTGCGTCTGCAGCAGGGAAGCTGCACGATCGATGCGGGCTTTGTCTGGGCGGATCTGCTCACCAATCTGGAGCGCACCTCCGACCACTGCTCCAATATCGCAGGCGGCATCATTGACTTTGACCGCAGCAATATGAACATTCATGAAAATGTCCGCGCCCTCCGCGCCGCGAACAAAGAGTATAAAGAGCAGTATGACAGCTACCTCGATAAGTATGCGATCGTATAACATATAATTAAATAAGCAAGCGTGCCCGCAAAACAATGCGGGCACGCTTTTGCTTGTCGAAGATACTTTTTCGATAAGCAGTACAAAAGGGAGCTCATCGGAGCTCCCTTTTGTACTGCGGCAGGTCTGCACTTGTGTTTGGAGGAATGCTGTGTTATAATAAAATACAACATGATTTGAGGAGTTACTGTATGACAGGTGTTTTTTTCAGTAAATTACGCGGTATCCTTCTTTCTTTGCTCTTTATCGTTGGCGGTACGGCTGCGGCGATCCTGTTGGGAGTCGTGCTTTTCAGCGATCTTTCGTCGGTTTCCTTAGCCGAATTTCTCTTTTTGTTTCTTATGATGTGTTTTATGCTTTTGCTCGCCTGTCTCGGTATACTGCTTCTTTTATACAATCACGGGGCGTATTTTGTGGCAGATGAGATGGGCATATCCGCAAAATTCGGTTTGCATGATCCGAAAAGTTGGACATGGGCAGAGATTTTGCGCATTGATTTTGCACCGAATCAGCTGATCGTAAAACTGAAAAACGGGAAGACGTATTCTGTCGGTTTTTTGGTCAATGCCAAGGAGCTTTACGACTATTGCAGACCGCATATCGCCGAAAGAAAGCTTCCGTCTGCGGAAGTGATCCGCGGGCAATTGCACACCGCAAAACAAAAGCGCAGATTGTACATTGTTTATATCGTTTTGGCATTCGCCGTTGTGTTTGGAGCGATTTTTTTCAGCGGCTATTATGTCGGTGAAGATCTGCATGCTTTGACGGTATCTCAAACGGGCGTATTTGTGTGCTGTACCGTGGCAGAGATCGTTGCTGTTGTTATCGCCTTTGTTTTGGCGGAGTACAGCGGCAAATATACGAGGATGCAGAGCGATCTGCAGAGCGATCTAATGAAAGCGTTGGTACCTGAAAAAACCAAGAAAGCATTTGCCGATGCGCATGTCGTCCGTCTTATGTATTTTGAAGATTACAGATACCGTGTGTCAGTGCATACGGCAGAGGATGAGCGGGGCGGCGGTACGTATTATTGCTTTATGCTTGAACGTTTCAACCTCGGCACGGAGGATTGGACGGATACCGCTTTGCCCGCCTGTGAAATATTTGCAAGCGAGCTTGAAGCGCTGGATGCAGTGTACACGCTCTACGATGATACCGTGTTTGAAGAGTATGTCAAATGAAAAACCGCCCCATCGGGCGGTTTTTTCTTGGCTTATCTTATAAAATTGGTGCGGACTTTGGCTTCATACTTCGGTGCTGCAATGCCGTTTTGCTTGCCGCACTCGATCAGACGCAGCAGCCATGCGACGTTTTCGCCGAGGGTACGCATCGTCTGCATGCCTTCCGCATCCTGCAGAACTTCTTCTGCGGTGTTGCCGTGTACCTGATTCCAGTACTGCGAGGTGGCGACGACCATGTTGGAGATGCCGAAATATTTGTTTAGCTGATCATACGCAGCGGATGCACCGCCGCGGCGGCAGGAGACGACGGCGGCGCCGACCTTGCCGACCATTTTGCGTCCGCTCGAATAGAACAGGCGATCCAGAAATGCGGTCAGCGTGCTGTTCGCGGCGGCGTAGTATACGGGCGAGCCGATGATCAGCGCATCGAATTCGTCGAGGCGGTCGGCGATCGCGTTTACGCCGTCGCCTATCACGCAGCGACCGAGCTTGTAGCATGCTTTGCATGCCCGACATCCCGAGATCGGATCCTTGCCGATCTGATAGATCTCTGTTTCAACGCCGTTTGCGTTCAAAGTTTTTGCCACCTCAGAGAGGGCGGTGTAGGTGCAGCCGTTTGCATTGGGGCTGCCGCAGATCAAAAGTGCTTTCATCTATGTAACCTCCGAAAAGATGATCTGTATACAATATGCGGTTTAGTTTACCGAGAATTCCGATTCGGCAAACAGGAAGGTCATTGCTTTGCAGAGATCGTCCACATCGTGTGCACCCGCGGTCTCATACACGGAGTGCATCGCCAGCTGTGCCAGTCCGATATCCACGGTCTTGACAGGCACCAGCGTGCTTGCGATGCTGCCCAGCGTAGAGCCGCCCGGAAGGTCGGAGCGGTTGGCAAAGGTCTGCACGCGGACGCCCGCTTTTTCGCAGACACTCTTGAAGAGAGCTGCCGATACCGCATCGGTGGCATACCGCTGATTTGCGTTGTATTTGATCACCACGCCGCCGTTCATATGCGGACAGTTTGCCGCGTCCGCATACTCGGGGTGATTCGGATGCATTGCATGCGCGTTATCCGCAGAAACAAGGAAGCTTTTTGCCAGCATTTGCTGACATGCTTCCTCCCCTATGCCCAGCGCAAGGGTGATGCGGCGCAGGATATCGCGCAAGAACGTGGAGGCTGCACCTTGTTTGGTCTCGCTGCCGACCTCTTCATTGTCAAAGATGCAGCAGACCGGGATCGCATCGCTATGCGCTGCGCCGAGAAAGCCTTGCATGCACGCATACGAGCATTCGAGATCATCGAGCTTCGGAGAAGCAATAAACTCGTTGTTTGCACCGAGCAGTGCACCGTCCTCACGGCAGTAGAGGAACAGGTCGGTGCCTAAAATATCTTCCTGCTTTACACCTGCCGCTTCGGCGATCATCGGAAGGAAACTCTCCTTGGCATCTTCGCCGCCGTAGAGAGGAAGCGTGTCCACATTGGCGGCATATTTTATACCGTCATTTGCCGTGCGGTTCATATGGATCGCGACACTGGGAATAATGAGCAGATCGCGGTCAATGTCCACGAGGCGGGTTTTCAACGTGCCGCCGTCTTTGACAACGACCCGTCCCGCTACCGACAGCGGACGGTCGAACCACGGTGCGAGCAAAATACCGCCGTATTTTTCGGTGTTCAGGCGTACCGAATAGCTTCCGTACAGCTCCGCATGCTCCTTGATCTTGAAGGTCGGTGCATCGCTGTGTGCCGCCGCCATGACAAAGGCGCTCGGAGAAGCGTTTGGCACGCGGAATGCGAGGAGCGAGGAGCCGTTGCGGCAGACAAAATACTTGCCGCCGCTTTTCAGCTCCCATTTTTGTGCTTCGAAAAGCTCGGTGTAGCCGTTTTCGGTAAGCATCGTGCGGAAATTGTCTGTCGCATGGTAGCAGCTCGGGCTGCGGCGAATAAAGGCGAGCAGATCGTTTGCCAAGTTGGTTTTCATGGGGATCCCCTTTCCATACAAATGTTTTTGAATGCCGCTCCACGCATCCGTCAACCGCGCAAGTGACCACGCCGCGTTGGCAGGGCTGGTGGAGGGAAGTGTAATTGCTTTTCTGCCCGTGACGGGCAGAATGTATTTTTCATAGAGTGCGGCGGCGGTCTTGCCGTTGACATAGATCTCGGCGATGTCCGCGCCGCTAAGAATGGGGCGAATGTCATTTGCCACCGCATTTTTGATGCTCGCATCGGAGGAGCCTACGATCTCGCAGGAGGCGATCACATCCCACAGGGCGATGTGCTTTTCGTGCAAAAACGCTTTCTTTTCTGCAATGCTTGCAGGAACAGACGTGCCGACCGCGGCGGCGCATACCCGCCAGAATCGGTTTTGCGGATGCCCGTAGAAAAAGGCGGTCTCGCGGGACTTGACCGACGGAAACGAGCCGAGGATCAAAATCCTGGATCCCGCATCCCACAGCGCAGGGATCGGATGTTCCACCCGCATAAATCCACCTCCGTAACAGATTTATATTGACATTTTTTGCAATAAAAGGTATACTAAAGTAAAGAACCGCTCCAAAGGAGGAACACAGCATGAAATTTTGTATCTATTGCGGTACGCAGCTGGAGGACGATGTGCAGTTTTGCCCAAACTGTGGTGCACCCGTGAACGAACAGCCTGCGCAGACCACAACACAGACAACACAGAATACGCAGACCGGGGAGACAGCCTCCGCAGAACAAAACACGGTATTCACCGCCCCCGAGCAGACGGCATTTTCGGCATCGCCCGTGCAGCCTGTGCAGGATCAAAAATATAACGGATTTGCCATCGCGGCACTTGTCCTCGGTATCGTTTCCTGCGTCGTGTGGGCGTGCTGCCTGAATACCATCACCTGTATTCTGGCGATCATCTTCGGTATCGTTGCACTTGTGCAGATCAAGAAGAACAGCCAAAAGGGCAAGGGTATGGCGATCACGGGATTGGTTCTCGGTATCGTTATGGTGATCGTCTTTGTCGCATTGTTTGCATACACTGTCGTCATGGCTGCGAGTGAAGGCTGGGAAGAAATGTTCGATAGCTACTACTACGATGATTATTATTACGATGATTACTACTATGACGATTATTACGACTACGAATTTGATTACAACGACTTTTTAAACGAACTGGACGAAGCATAAACGATGGAAAAGCGGCTGCAATGCAGCCGCTTTTATTATATCCGCAAATCAAAACTTTGTCAACGAGGAGATGCGGCATTTGCGCGATAGGACCGCCATTGCCGAAATAACATCGGGCAACTTGCCTGCCGATATTGCTTACAATTACAAAGGACGCGCTGCGTCCTTTTTCTTTGTATCGCTTCGGATCATTTTCGGCGGCACACTGCAAAATTATTCCGCAATTTTGTACAGCATGCAGGGGCGACCGCCGGTTTCGTAGTTCATTTGTGCGATGACCTTGCCCGATTCGGCGAGGTAGTTCATGTACCGCCTGACGGTTACGCCCGTCAAGCAGACCTTCTCGGCAATGGCATCGCCCGTCAGCCATGCGTCACGATGTTCTTTCAGATGCTCCAAAATCAGCCGCAGCGTCTTTTCCTGTATACCTTTGGGGTACAGCTCCTCACTCTTTTTACGCGCGTTGTCGATGATAAAATCAATGTTCTTTTGACTCAGTGTGCCGAGATCTTTGAGCGCATCGGTCTGCGCAATAAACTTATCCAGCGCCATCTGAAACCGATCAAAGGTAAACGGCTTCACCAGATAGTCCACGATGCCGAGATGCAGTGCTTCCTCTAGCGAGTCGCGGTCGTTTGCCGCGGTGACCATAATGGCATCCACCGAGATCTGTTTTTTGCGGATCTGCCGCAGAGTTTCAAACCCGTCCATATACGGCATAAACACGTCCAGAATGAGCAGATCGACATCGTTTTGTTCCAAAAACTCCAGCGCACTTTTGCCGTCCTTGCATTTTCCGACTACGCAAAACTGCTTGTTGCGGCGGATATACTGCTCGTTGATCATTGCCACCATCGGATCGTCTTCTGCGATCAATACTTTATACATGGTTCTATCCTCCGCACATTATAGATTCTTGGTAAAACTGATCGAAAAGGAAGTTCCCACGCCCACCTGCGACTCCACGGTGATCTTGCCGCCGAGTCCTTCCACCAGCGTTTTCACCTGATACAGCCCTGTGCCTCTGCCTTCGCCTTTGGTGGAGTAGCCGTTTTCAAAGATACGCCCGAGGTCTTCTGCGGGGATGCCCTTGCCCATGTCATCGACGGTGATCAGAACCGCTCCGGGGCGGGAGTAGATGCCGAACAGCAGTTCCTTCTGTGCTCCGTAATCTTCGCCGCTCTCATTCATGGCGTCAAACGCGTTGTCGATCAGATTGCCGATGATGGTCACCAGCACTTCGGACGGCAGGGAGAGGGCAGTGCTCGAATAGAAGCAGCCTTCGCGCAGAACAAATTTGATATTCAGCTCCGAGGCGCGTGCCGCTTTGCCGATCAGCAGTGCCGCGACTGCGGGTTCGTTTACTGCGTGCATGATCTTGCTGATCGTGGAACGCTGTACGATGGTAATGTTCTCGATATAGGAGACCGCCTCGTCGTACATTTCCATTTGGATGAGCCCGAGGATGACGTGCAGCTTGTTGGTGAAATCGTGGTTGTTGGCGCGCATCGAATCCACGAGGTAACGCGTACCCGTCAGATCCTCCATGAGTTTGGTATATTCGGCTCGATCATGCAGGATGCCCACCGCGCCGATGACGGTATCGTCTTCCTTGATCGGGATACGGTCGATCAGGATGTTTGCATTGCCCAGCGCTTGTTCTTGTACATTGAATTCTTTCTCGCCGCTTTGGAGCGTGTGCGCCAGCAGCGCTCCGCCGCAGACGGCGTCCAGCGGTTGTCCGACGATGCTGTCGCCTGCGTCTTTTTTGATGTTGCTCAGCATTTCGACGGCGGCATGATTGGCAAACTGCACTGTACCGTCGGCATCCACTGCCAAAATACCTTCGTCCAGCGATTCGAGAATGTTATCGCGGATCTGATACATTGCGGAGAAAACATCCGGCTCGTAGCCGAGCAGGCTGTCTTTGATCTTTCCCCACAGCTCGGCAGAGATCAAAAGCTCCAGAAGGATTGCCGCGGCGGTGATCAAAACAAATATAAAAAGCGTTTGCGTCGTCTCACTGTAGATGTTTTTCATCAGCATGATCGCCATGACAAATCCGATATATGCGCCGTTCTCGTCATACACCGCCGCATAGGCTCTGCGCTGTGTACCCGAGGGGCCGCTGTCGTTGGTGGCGTAGTATTCCTTGGCATTCAGTTCGAACTGCGGCAGTGTGCCGTCATACACGGTGCCGATCAGCTCGTGATTGGAATGGTACAGACGGATATTGTCACTGCCGACGACCGAAATGACATCAATATCCTCGAGGGTCTCTTTCAGCGAATCGAGGTATTCCGAAAGCACGACGGAAGCATCCGCGCCGCTTGCGTCCTTTTCGGTAAGGATCGGAGAATGGGCGATCGCCTCGGCAACATTCTGCAAGTTTTGATCTCGCTTCTCTGTCTCAAAATGAATGTTGATCAGCGTGCCTGCCACGCCCAGAAACAGGGCAAGCGAAATAATCAAAACAAGCTGCGCGCGAATAAAATTCCGTTGGATCCCTTTCAGCGTCGTTCGCTCTTTGTGTATCATAAGCACCACTATCTTTCTTCGTTGATACTACCATTATAAAGATATTTGTTGCTTTTGAAAAGACTTTTGAAAGTAAAATAAACGGTGCAAACCACAAAATTTTGTTTGTATTTTTCATAAAATTGTCTTTCCGAACATGCTGTGTTATTCTGTGTACGAAATCCAAACACACGGGAGATGTTGATTATGAGTTCTGTTTTTGAAACGATCATGCTGATCTGCTTTGGTCTGTCCTGGCCGCTGAATGTCATCAAGGCATACAAGGCGAGAACCGCCAAGGGAACAAGCCTGCCGTTTATCCTTTTGATCATTACCGGATACATCGCAGGCATCACCGCGAAACTGGTCACGCAGCAGATCAACTATGTGCTGGTTGTATATCTGCTTAACCTTGCGATCGTATCGCTGAATGTTGCGGTGTACTTCCGCAATGCGGCACTGGACAAAAGCACCAAGAGAATGGAGGCAGTGAAAAATGCTTGACAATGCGATCAAAAAGTATACGGCGCTCAACGAGCTTGCAGAGCAGGGAGGCATTGTTATCCTCGGCGGAAGCGCGGATAGGGATATCCCCCTTTGCGAGCTGAAACAGGCGTTTGCACTGGATGCAAACCTGTATAATCGAAGCGTAGACGATCTTTCGATCGATACTGCCGCCAAGGTCTATGATGCCTGTGTCGCACCTTTGCGCCCCGAAACGGTTCTGCTGCATGTCGGAGCCGCAGATTTGAATTTTTTCGCTGAGCATCCCGCCGAATTCGATCAAGCCTATCGGGAATTGATCGGACACATCAAAGCGGCAAATCCAAAGGGCAGAATCGTGATCATTTCTCTGAAAAATCCCACGGAAGAGGCAAATATTGCCGAGATGAACAAGCATCTGCGGTACATCGCCGAGTCTGAGCAATGCGAATACGGCGATATTGCGGCAAAGCGGGTATGGAATCCGAAGCAAACGAAAGATGTGGTCTCGTTTGTATACTCGACGGGTTTTGTTCGCCCCTTGCACAGCAAGCGTCCGATCTATGACCTTGTCAAGATCCTGTTCTGCTGCGAGGCATCCTGCATCGCATAAAACAAGTCCTGCGGATGGAGCATTGCTCCATCCGCAGGACTTTGCTACTTGACGCTGTTCGGAGGATATGTCAACTGTTTAACAGGGATACTTTTGTTTACACAAGTGCTGCGCCGAGCGCTTTGCAGGCGGCAGCCGCATCTGCGTCGGGGGCATCGCTGCAGATCACGAAATCGCACGCGAGAACCGCACCGTCGTTTTTGCATTGCTCCTCCCAGTTGCGCATCCACTCGCCGTCGCCCCAACCGTAGGAGCCGAACAGTGCGATCTTCTTACCGCCGAGCTTTGCTTCGCATGCTGAGAACATCGGTTCAAACTCGCTGTCCTCCAGTTCCTCTGCTCCCATAGCCGGGCAGCCGAATGCGATCGCATCAAAGGTGTCCATCATAGACGCGTCGAACTCTGCCGAGGTCAGCACTACCGATTCGCCGCCTTTTTCTTTGATACCGTCGGCAACCGCCAAAGCCATAGCCTCGGTATTACCGGTACCGCTCCAATACACTACTGCAATTTTACTCATCGTATATCATCCTTTCAAGATAAATAATATATCTATATATCAACCGAAGACCGTAAGCCGTTCGATAGATTGACCTTTTGCATACTGCGCCGAATAGACCGCAGTACATTTTTTATATTTGGCAAAGGTTTTCTTTGCCGATTCCGCGTCGCCGTAGACTTTCCATGTGCCTACGCATTTACAGCACGCTCTGTTTTCGATAAAACCGCAGACATCCTCGGGTGGATAACCGAGAAACAGACCGATCTCATGGGGAAATTCTTCTCCCGTGCCGAGCCTTTGCATCAGCTCGAAAATACAGCGTGACGGTGTCTCCATGCCGTAACCGCGCTCACGGAGAATTCTGCATGCGGTACGATGCTGCAGATCGCGGGAAAGCTGCGCGGGGCGATAGACATAGATCAAGGCTTTGTTGTCTTGAAAGCGCAGCGGCAAAAGGCGCAAGCCTTTTTTGCCGAGCTTCGTGTTGAAGCGGCGCAGAGTTTCGCGCATTTCCGCCTCGCCTGTAAAGCTGCTCACAAACATGTTGGCGGTCTTCATCCCTGCAAGGGTGGGCGAGCAGTGTCTGACCAAAAGTTCTTCCGACATCAGACCGCATGCTCCTCTAAAATATTTTTCAGTGCTGCCATGGAGCTGCTGTGCGAACGTGCGATCTTAATGTTTTGTCCGCGCGTCTCGCTTAAAGCGCACCGTATCATCTTGTGCGAAACGGTATTGGTAAACAGTACAAGCAGGTCGGGACTGCCGATGTTTTTGAGGCCGTTTGTCATTTTCGGGTAGACCTTTGCCTTACATTTGTATTCGCTGCACAGATCTTTATATTGGCGCGTCATGCATTCGTTTCCGCCGACAATTACTACACTCATTCTATCCTCCATGCGGTTAGCAACTGCTAACTCGTCGCTAAAAAAATATAAGGTTAAAACCGGATTACGAAATTATTTTACCAAAGGAAAAGAGCCTTATCTACTCCAAACGGGTAGAATAAGGCTCCAAAAGAGAGATTATTGCATGTCGGTTACAGGGTATCCCGCTTTTTCGATGCGCGCTTTGATCAGCGCATCATCCACATCCTCGGCATAGGATACCACTAATGTACCTGTTTTCAGATCGACTTTGCCGCAAACGCCCTGTATATCGTTTACGACTTCTTCGACTCTGTTTTTACAATGCTCGCAGTGCATACCGTCTACCTTAAAGGTCTTTTGATAGGCAATGTGCGGCAGCCTTTTCTTTTTCGGCTTATAGTCACCGCCGCAGCAGCAGCCGCCTTGCCCCTTGAAATGTTTGACTGCCGAAACGATACCGAAGCTGATCGCTATAACGAGTATTGCGATAATGATAAGATTTTCCATGTCCTTTCTCCTTTCGGAATTCAATTGCTTTTTTGATGAACAGCCCGATACTCTCGGGGCGCCATGCCTTTCACTGCGCGGAAGGCACTTGCAAATTTGCTCGAATTATCATAGCCGTGCGCATTGGCGATCTCGATGATCGGTTTGTCGGAATATTCCAGCATGTAAGCAGCGGATTCCATTTTCTGCGTCTTTATAAAAGCATAATAGGAAACGCCGTAAACCGCTTTAAACGCGTTCTTTATATTCGTCGCCGAAACATGAAATTTGTTTGCCGCCTGTTCAAGCGTGAACTTTTCGTCCATGTTTTCGGTCAGGTGCTTTGCCACATCTTTGGCAAGATCGACCTGATACTGCGATATCGAACGGTTCGCGGATGCACTGCCGCTTGCATCAAAGACGCTTAAAAACAGCATCAGCTCAAGGATCTTGATCTTAAAATACCCCTGCTGTATCTCGGCGGGTACGTTGTACAGTTCGGAAAAAATATGTTCGACAGACGAATTGGAACGCGCGATAAAGTAATCCTTTTCGCCGCAGAATTTCTCCGCGATCCGCCTTGGCTGCACCGCAACATCCCGCAAAAAGCAGGACAGACATTTGGGGGCGGTTTCCGTATCAATGCGGATCGTGATCCCGTGATAATGGTGAAGCGGAAAGCAGAACGACGGGGAAATACGGTCGGTCTTCGCGATCAGCAGATCGCCGGGAGAGATATAGCAATAATCGGCACCGATGTTGCATTCCATACGACCTTCGCGGCAGTGGAAGATCTCAAAAACTTGATCGGTGACATCTGCATCTGCGTCCGGTATAGCATTCTGAACATGGGAACTGTAATACGCGATCCGAATGCCGGGGAAGACCGCATGTTCGGTTGCGGTGTATCTGCCGCTCTCGGTGTTTGTATGCGTCACATCCATTTGTGCCATCGCCCCCTTAAACCAGCATCTCGAAGCTTTGCTCGGAAAGCTCCGCCAAGAAGGCATAGATCGCCCTGTCCGCCGTAGGATCGGTCGTATCGGTTACAAACAGCTTTTCTTTTAATCTGCTGTGATAACTCTCGAACAGAGATGCCATTTGCAGACCGTGCTCGGTTAAGAAAACAAGACCGCCGTGTTCTTTTTCAATATACTGCAGATCTAAAAAAGTATCCATCATATTATGCACGCTCACCTTGGACAGTCCGAGTGTTTTGGCAACCGCAACGCTTTTGATGCCCGATACCGCGTTTAGTTTTTTTAGTGCCAATAGATAACGAATATGGGAGGCGGTCAAAAAAGTATTGTTAGCCATAACTAACCTCCTGCTTTTAAGGAAAGGGATGCGAACGCTAAGGTACGCATCCCTTTCAAGGAATTCTAATCGTTTTTTTCTGTGTGGTTGCCGCTGCAGCCGCCGCTGCACTTGCCGCCGCACTGCTTTGCGTAGGGGCAGCCGATGCAGGTCTCGCCGCGTTTCTTAGCTTTGTATAGATAGAACACAATGCCGCCGACAATGCACAGAAGAATCGCAACAATTATGAAATTTTCCATAACTTATTTACTCATAGAGTATTCTTTCTGCTTGGTGTTAGAACCGCCAAGGGCATATTCTGCCTTCAGCTTCTTATTGGTATTGTGGATCAGTGCAGCAATAACAGCTACCATAGCGACAACGGCGATCAGACCGCAGATTGCTGCGCCGACATTCAGGGAAGCGGGTGCGGTGATGAGCGTACCGATGGTGTAAACCAGATAAGCGATGGTGTAGCCGGTTGCAAGCTGGAGACCGATACCTGCCCAGAGCCACTTGCCGCTCTTCATCTCGGAGTTCATTGCACCGATAGCAGCGAAGCAGGGAGGCGTGTAGAGGTTGAACATCAGATAAGCCAGAGCCGCGATCTTGGTGATTGCCATAATACCGGCAACTTCGGCACCTGCACCTTCCATGAGGGCAAGTTCTTCCGTGTCGATAAGGTTCTCAAGACCAACGAAGCAAACTGCGAGCGTACCAACAACATTTTCCTTGGCGATGAAACCGGTAACAGCGGCAGCAGCAAGCTCCCAGCTGAGAACGCCGACGATCGGAACGAGGAGATAAGCGAAGGGACCTGCGATAGATGCGAGAATGGAAGCATCAGAACTCTCAGCAACCTGGAAGCTCCAATCAAAGGTCTGCATCAGCTGAACAGCCATGTTGCAGAGCAGAATGATGGTAGCAGCTTTCACTATGTAAGCCCAACCGCGGCTGCACATGGACTTAAATGCACCCCAAAGAGAAGGTACTTTGTATTCGGGCAGCTCGATGATGAAGAAGGACTTTCTTGCCTTGTGACCTGCGATCTTGTTGACGAGCAGGGCACCGAGGAAGATCAGTACGATACCGGTAGCATACATCGTGAAGCTTACCCAGCCTGCGTTAGCAAAGAACGCACCTGCAAACAGAGAGATAACGGGGATCTTTGCGCCGCAAGGCATGAAAGGAGTGAGCATTGCGGTAGCTCTGCGCTCACGCTCATTACGGATGGTACGGGAAGCCATAACGCCCGGAACGGCACAGCCGATACCGATAACGAAAGGAATAACAGACTTACCGGACAGACCGACCTTCTTGAAGATAGGATCGAGAACGACCGCAACGCGGGACATATAACCGCAGTCTTCCAAGAGAGCGAGCAGGAAGTACATGACCATAACGAGGGGCAGGAAGCCGACAACGGCAACTACACCGCCGATAACGCCGTCAACCAGGATAGCGGACAGCAGCGGGTTTGCATCTGCGAGCAGTTCGCCTACCCAGCCCTGGAAAGTCTCCAGCCAGCCAACGAGCAGATCAGCGATCGGGGTACCGACCCAAACCTGCGAGATCTGGAACACGAGGAACATGACGACAGCGAAGATCGGGATACCCAGCCACTTGTTGGTGAGTACTGCGTCGATCGTATCGCCGATGTTTTTGTCCTTAGTGAGCACTTTGCGCGTTTCAACATCTTTTACGATCTTGTTGACAAAGTCAAAGCGCTTGCGGTCGGCAGCCTCAACAGCGTGCTTATCCGTCAGATCAATGTCGCCCTGATGATAGGGAGCCTTCTGCGTCGTGTTCGCCTGCGCTACGGCAGCTTCCACAACGGCTTTGAGACCGTCGGCAGAGGTAGAAACCGTTTCGACGATGGGGCAGCCAAGCTTCGCAGACAGAGCCGCGGTGTCGATCTTGGTTTCCTTTTTCTCGTTGATGTCTTTCTTGTTCAGCGCGACAACGACCGGAATGCCGAGCTCGAGCAGCTGCGTGGTGAAGAACAGGCTGCGGCTGAGGTTGGTCGCGTCAACGATGTTGATGATAACATCGGGGTTTTCGTTCTTGACGTAAGAACTGGTTACGCTCTCCTCGCTGGTGAAGGGAGACATGGAGTAGGCGCCGGGGAGGTCAACAGCGATCAGCTGTTCGGTTCCGGCATAATATGCCTTTTTGATGGGGTGTTCTTTCTTGTCTACGGTAACACCTGCCCAGTTTCCGACCTTTTCATTGCGACCGGTCAGAGCATTGTACATTGTGGTTTTACCGGAGTTCGGGTTGCCGGTTAAAGCAATTCTCATTAGAGGGTCCTCCTATAAATGATTAACTTATATTTAATCCTTGCGGATCAAGTTACATGAGAATTGGTTAGCTTTTGCTAACTCTTGGTCAAAAAACAATCAGCAGATTGTTTTTTGACCATCTGTTAAATGATGATGGCCTCAGCCAACTGATTGTCGATATTGTATCTTCCGTCCTTGATGGAAACTACGCATCCACCCTTCAAGTGGGAAACGACCGTAATGGTCTCTCCGCTGTAGCAACCAAGAGAAAACAGGAAAGCATTCAATTCTTCGTCATCGGTTTCGATCTGCTGAATGATGTACTCTTTGCCTTCAATAGCATCTTTCAAATTCATACGTACCACCATGTATTCTCTCTTTGAGCTGAGATAACAAGTGCCGCAAAATTAGCGACAGCTAACCACAGCTCGCAAAATATAGTTAGCAATCGCTAACCTTTTTACATTATAGAAGCTTCGACAGGATTTGTCAAGCCTTTTTTGAACATTTTTTGAATTTCATGTGATAATTGTTTCTTTGAACAAATTCTTACCGTATCCATAATCATGGCTTGTACCAAATATATAATCCCAAAGAGGGGGAAATATGCTTGAAAATGAAAGTATAGGCGGGTTTGTATTTGTAAAAATAGATATTTTCGCCGTTTTGTGTAAGACTTGCGACTTTAAAGTGAAATCGTTCGCTTCGCTCACGGTGAAATCAAAGGCTATCGCCTTTGGTGAAATATTTTGCTAACGCAAAATGTGAAATTAAATCCACCCACCCGCCGTCGAGGCGGATTTCACTGCCCGAAGGGCATTTTCACCGCGAAGCGATTTCACCCACCCGAAAGGGTGGATTTAGTTGAAAAAAGACCAAGCCTTTCGACTTGGTCTTTTTTCTGGCTGGGGATGAAGGATTTGAACCCTCACAAACAGAGTCAGAGTCTGTCGTGCTGCCATTACACAAATCCCCAATATTCGGTTTGCCGCTCTCAGCGACATTTGTTATTATAGCAGAGTGAATTTGTTTTGTCAAGTGTATTTTTACAAAAAATCGCGAAATTATACAACTTTTTATTTTTGCTTTTTCCGGGAAAAAATTTTGCTCTGTGGTATAAGGAAGTACAGCCAAAAGAAAAGGGATCCAAGCTATGCTCGGATCCCTTTCTTTTGGTTTATCTTAATACATGCCGCCCATGCCGCCTGCTGCGGGAGCTGCGGGTTCGGGCTCGGGCTGGTTGGCAACAACTGCCTCGGTGGTGAGGACGGTCGATGCGATCGAAGCTGCGTTCTGGAGCGCACTTCTCGTAACCTTGGTCGGGTCAACGATGCCGGCTTCCATCATGTCTACGTAAACTTCGTTGTATGCGTCGAAGCCGTAGCCTGCCTTGCCGCTGTTCTTGACCTTGTCAACAACAACTGCGCCGTCATGGCCTGCGTTCTCGGCGATCTGGCACAGGGGCGCTTCAAGAGCCTTGAGCACCAGCTTAACACCTACCAGCTCGTCGCCGTCAACCGTGTCGCAGAGCGCTGCAACAGCGGGGATGGTGTTGATATATGCGGTTCCGCCGCCGGGAACCATGCCTTCCTCAACGGCTGCCTTGGTAGCGTTGAGCGCGTCCTCGATGCGGAGCTTCTTTTCCTTCATTTCAACTTCGGTAGCAGCGCCGACCTTGATAACGGCTACGCCGCCTGCCAGCTTCGCAAGGCGCTCGCTGAGTTTCTCCTTGTCAAACTCGGAGGTGGAGGTTGCAAACTCTGCGCGGATCTGTGCAATTCTTGCCTGGATATCTTCCTTTGCGCCTGCACCGTCTACAATGATGGTCTTTTCCTTGTTGACCTTGACCTGTCTTGCGCGACCGAGCTGCTCGATGGTAGCATCCTTCAGCTCAAGACCGAGGTCAGAGGTGATGACTTCGCCGCCGGTGAGGATCGCGATATCCTGCAGCATCTCCTTGCGTCTGTCGCCAAAGCCGGGAGCCTTGACAGCAACGCAGGTGAAGGTGCCGCGCAGTCTGTTGAGTACCAGCGTGGTCAGCGCCTCGCCCTCAACATCCTCTGCGATGATCAGGAGCTTCTTGCCCGCCTGTACGATCTGCTCAAGCATCGGCAGGATGTCCTGAATGTTGGAGATCTTCTTATCGGTGATCAGAACGAAAGCATCGTCGAGGACAGCTTCCATCTTGTCGGTATCGGTTGCCATGTAGGGGGAGAGGTAGCCGCGGTCGAACTGCATACCCTCAACGACCTCGCAGTAGGTCTCTGCGCTCTTGGACTCCTCAACGGTGATAACGCCGTCTGCGGTGACCTTCTCCATAGCGTCCGCGATCAGGTTACCGATCACTTCGTCGCCCGAGGAGATGGTGCCGACTCTTGCGATGTCTGCGGTGCCGTTGACCTTCTTGGAGTTCGCAAGCAGGGTCTCAACAGCCTTGTCAACCGCCTTTGCGATACCCTTGCGCAGTACCATCGGGTTTGCGCCCGCGGTGACGTTCTTCATACCCTCGTGGATCATTGCCTGTGCGAGCAGGGTAGCGGTGGTGGTACCGTCGCCGGCTGCGTCGTTGGTCTTCGCCGAAACTTCCTTAACGAGCTGTGCGCCGATGTTCTCGGCTGCATCCTCCAGCTCGATCTCCTTTGCGATGGTCACGCCGTCGTTGGTGATCAGGGGCGAGCCGTACTTCTTGTCGAGTACAACGTTTCTGCCCTTAGGACCAAGCGTGATCTTAACCGTGTTAGCGAGCTTATCTACGCCGCGCACCAGCGCGTCTCTTGCTTCAATACCGTAAAAAATATCCTTAGCCATTGTAAAACTCCTCCTTAGTCAATGGTAGCGAGAATGTCGTCCTGACGAACGATCACATACTCGTCGTTGCCGAGTTTAACCTCGGTGCCCGAATACTTGCCGGTGATGACCTTGTCGCCGACTTTTACGGTCATGGGAACAAGCACACCGTCCTTGGTAGCGCCGGGGCCTACTGCAACGACCTCAGCCACCTGCGGCTTCTCTTTAGCCGTGCCGGGAAGAATGATGCCACTCTTGGTGGTCTCCTCAAGCTCTACCATCTTAACGACCACACGGTCAGAAAGCGGTTTCAAATTCATACTATACCTCCAAAAAACCCAATGGGTAAATTTTTAAAATCAGGGACTGCTTTTAGCACTCTTTATCTTCGAGTGCTAACATGGTATATTGTAACATATTCCATTGAAAAATCAATACCTTTTTTGAAAAAACTTGAATTTTCGCAGGATGTTCACAGAAATGCCAAAAAACAGGGGATTCTTCGGCGCATAGCTGTTCGCCTCGCCGAATATTCTGTTTTAGAGGTGATGCACTATTTTTAGGTGGATTTTAGCACTTGAAGGGGGAGTCTCGCAAATTTTGCCGATTTTTGCCGCGGGGATGCTGCTTTTTGCAGGCGGGTATTTTACGCTGCGGTTTCGCGCGTTTTACCTGCGGCATCCGCTGCGTACCCTGCGCGCGATGCCGCTTGCGGGCGGGGCAAAGGAAATGCTTCTGTCACTCGGCGGCACGGTCGGCGTCGGCAATATCTCGGGCGTAGCAGTCGCGCTGATGCTTGGCGGCGCGGGCGCGGTGTTCTGGATGTGGGTGGGGGCGTTCGTCTCCATGGCATTAAAATATGCGGAGATCACGCTCGGCATGCTTTCGCGCCGAAAAGAGGGGCGCGGGTATGTCGGCGGGGCACCGTATTATATAAAAGAAGCGATCGGATCGCTTGCCGCAGTGCTTTTCACGGTGCTGCTCCTTGCGGACTGCGTAATGATGGGCGGCGTGATCCAATCGAGCGCGATCGCCGAGGCTGCAGAAACGGCGTTTGGCGTATCGCCGACGGTGTGCGGCATCCTTGTCAGCGTGCTTGCGGCGGCAGTGTTCTTTTTTGACGTGGATCTGTTCAAGCTTTCTGCCTATGTTGTACCCACGATGAGTGTCGGCTATGTCATCGCCGCCCTTGCCGTGATCGTGTGCAACGCGCGCGGACTGCCGCAGATGTTTGCCGCGATCTTCTCGGGCGCGTTTGCGCCGAATGCTGCTGTGGGCGGTGCGCTCGGCTTTTTGCTCTCTCCCGCACTGCGGCAGGGCATCGTGAAGGGGCTGTTTTCCAACGAGGCAGGCTGCGGCACTGCCCCCACCGCGCATATTGCATCCGAGGAAACAGTTCCCGCAAGGCAGGGACTCTTCGGCATTTTGGAAGTGTTCGTAGACACCGTGCTTATGTGCAGTTTGACCGCGTTTGTGATCCTGCTCACCCTCGGTGAGGAGCTGAGCGGCATCGGCGGGGGCGGTGTGGCGATCTGTGCACGCGCCTTTGGCGCACTGTTCCAAAACGGCGCACCTGTAATGCTGTCCATATTCGTTTTTCTCTTTGCGTTTGCGGCGATCATATCCTTTGGCTATTACGGTGCACAAAGTTTATGCTTTTTCCGCGGCGGTGCGCGGTACAGAGATGCTTTTTTGCTTCTGTACTGTTTGTCGCTGCTGCTCGGTGCTGTTGCCGCCCCTGCGGCAGTGTGGGCGATCTCGGATGCCGTCATCTGCCTGATGCTGCTGCTCAACACCTCTGCCGTGCTTGTCAGCAGAAAGAAGATTTTGCAGGCACACGGTGAGCACATGCAAAAAACAAAGAACCGACTTCTTTAGGGAAAGTCGGTTCTGCTGTTTTATTTGTTGCCTTGCTTGAGAAGTTCCTGCTTGATGTCCCAGAGCTTTTGCGAGAGGTCCACGTAGTAGTGATGCGGATTCTCAAAGCGCTTGACCTCGTCCCAGAGGGAATCGACTTCCTTTGCGCAGTAGTCGCGGATCTCACCGGTCGAGGGGGAAGTGTAGACGCACTTGCCGTCCTTGAAAACCGGAACCTGCAGCTCGCGCACGGTGCAGCTTACCACGGTCTTGCGCTTCCAGGTGAAGTCGGGGTCAAACAGCTCGATCGGCTGACTGCCGTCTACGACTTCGTCATAGAGGGCGATGTAGTCGGCGATCGCCTTGCCGTTTTCGGGATCGAACAGGCGGTAGACCTTTTTGTAGTGCGGATTTGTGATCTTTGCAGCGTTTTCGCTGATCTTGATCTTGGGGATGATGGTGCCGTCTGCCGTTTCTCTTGCGCAGAGCTTGTACACGCCGCCGAAGACGGGCGTGCTCTTGGAGGTGATCATGCGCTCACCCACGCCGAAGGAATCGACTGCCGCGCCCTGACGGATCAGTGCGAGGATGATATCCTCGTCGAGAGAGTTGGAGACAACGATCTTGCATTCCGGCAGTCCAGCGTCGTCGAGCATCTTGCGCGCTTTTTTGGAGAGGTAGGCAATGTCGCCCGAATCGAGACGGATCGCGCAGTTGCGAATGCCCTTCGGCCAGAGCACTTCTTTAAAGACCTTGATGGCGTTCGGCACACCGCTTTTCAGCGTGTTGTAGGTATCGACCAACAGTGTCGCATTGGTCGGATAGATCTCGCAATAGGTCTTAAATGCCTCGTATTCGCTGTCGAACATCTGCACCCACGAGTGCGCCATGGTGCCCGTTGCGGGTACGCCGAAGTCGCGGTCGGTGATGGTGCAGGCGGTTGCCGCACAGCCGCCGATATACGCGGCGCGCGCACCGAGATAAGCACCGTCTGCGCCCTGCGCACGGCGGGAGCCGAACTCGGCAACGGCGCGTCCCTTTGCGGCGCGAACGATGCGGTTCGCCTTAGTGGCGATCAGCGACTGATGGTTGATGGTGAGCAGCAGGAAGGTCTCGATAAACTGCGCCTCGGCAGCGGGAGCGCGAACGGTAACGATCGGCTCACCGGGGAAGATCGGCGTTCCTTCGGGAACGGCGTAGATATCGCCAGTGAAGCGGAATGTTTTGAGACTTTCGAGAAAGCCTTCGTCGAAGACGTTCTTCGAGCGCAGATATGCAATATCTTCGTCGCTGAAGTGCAGGTTGTTGATATAGTCGATGAACTGCTCCAGCCCTGCGCAGATGGCAAATCCGCCGCCGTCGGGAATATCGCGGAAGAACATGTCAAAATACGTGATGCCGTCCGCCATATGCGCCTTGTAATAGCCGTTTGCCATGGTCAGCTCGTAGTAGTCGCAGAGCATGGTGAAATTCTGTCTTTTGCTTTGGTCCATTGCCTTTTTCTCTCCTTGGATTCGCTGGTTTTACAGCATCTTGATGATGCGGAAGCTGTCGCTCGGGAGCTCGATGTGTCCCTCGCCGACTTCGCCGCTCAGCAGATCGCGCCACTTGCCGTCCACATCGTAGCGGATGGTGAAGGAGGCACGGTTTACGATCGTTTGCAGTGTTTCTTTCTCGTTCTCGCGCACAAAGGCGAAGAGACCTTCATTGTGCGCCGTTACGCGGAAATCACCGCCTGCAAAGGCGCTGTGCTCGCGGCGCAGTTTGCCGAGCGCGCGGTAATGCGCAAGCAGCTCCTGATTTTCTCTGCCCCACGGATAGGGCATACGGCAGAAGGGATCGCGATATCCTTCGATGCCTGCTTCATCGCCGTAAAAGACGGACGGAAAACCGTAGAGCGTGTACTGCAACGCGCTTGCGATCTTAAGCAGTGCGATGCCGCGTGCGCGTTCCTGCTCCTGCATGTGCGTGTGGGCGAGCTCGTCGTTGGACAGCCCCTCGGAATTCTTGCCGGCGAGCACGGTCAGAATGCGCTCGGTGTCGTGCGTGCCGAGCAGGTTCATCAGACAATCGCATACGCAGCGGGGGTAAGAGGAATAGATCTCGGTGACCGTGTTGTACAGGCGGCTGCAGTTTCCGCTCTTGACATAGTCAATGATCGCGTTTTTGACGGGGTAATTCATGACGCTGTCGAGCTGTTTGCCGCGAAGATAGCGACGGCGCGTACCGTACGCAACCTTTTCGGCGGCGTTTTCCCACACTTCGCCGATGATCAGTGCCTCCGGATTCGCTTTTTTGACTACACTGCGCAGTGTGTCGAGGAAGGGATCACCAAGCTCGTCCGCAACGTCGAGACGCCAGCCGCCCGTACCCGAGCGGATATAGCTTTCACAGACGCCGCCTTCTCCTACGAGATAGTCTCGACATGCGCGGCAGGAATGATTCAATCGCGGCAGAATGTCGATGCCCCACCAGCTTTCGTACTGATTGGGGAAGCGTAAAAAGTGATACCACTCATAGTAAGGGGATTTTTCACTCTGATATGCGCCGAGCGAATCATATTTTCCGTAGCGGTTGAAATAGATACTATCGTCGCCCGTGTGGTTGAACACGCCGTCCAGAATGACCTTAATGCCGCGCTTTTTACATGCGGCAAGCAGGGCATCGAACGCTTCGCGCCCACCGAACATTTCGTCGATCTCATGATAGTTTCCGGTGTCGTATTTGTGATTGGAATACGCCTTAAAGATCGGGCTGAGATAAATGCAGTTCACCGAAAGGCTTTCGAGATAGTCCAGCTTTTCGATCACACCCCACAGGCTGCCGCCGAAGAACTGATTGTTTTTGAGCGGCGCGCCCGGGTAGGGCGCATATTCGGGAATGCCGTCGTCCCAATCCGTACGCAGGATCGCGTCCTCGCGCACGGGGAGTTTTTTATCGCTCTTGGCAAAGCGGTCTACAAAGACATGGTACATCGTTGTGCCGTAGTAACTTGGCGGCGTGGAAAACGACGGCTCATACACGAGGAGCAAAAAGCGTCTGGACGGCTTATCCGCCAGATAAAAATCTACATTATTGATGCTGGAAGTATATACGGTCTGGTGACTGCGGGTGAACCGAAATTCATAGTAAAAAAGTCCGTCTTCCTCGCCGTCACAAAGCGCGGCAAGGTTTAGGGTGAAGGTGAATATATCCTTCTCATCTTCACTGCCTTGATAGACAGGTAGGATCGTATGGTCCCTGTATCCGTCGCGGCAGATGACCATTGCGGGGTCTACCAGTTCCAGCGAACGTGGTATGTGCAGGGTGATCTGCGGTGTTTCACTCAGGCAGAACGCGCCACAGGCGGAACGGTCTTCGCCATTTACGGTTTTGACAATACCGATTTGCTGCATAAAGGCCTCACAGAATATGTATTTTCTGCGCGCCGCAAAAAACGGCGCGCAGAATGCTTTAAAATATTTTATTTCTTTGCGGAAACTTTGCTCAGGTTCCAGATACGGCTGGCATATTCCTCAACGCTGCGGTCAGCGGCAAATTCGCCGGCGCCCGCGATGTTGTTGATGGACATCTTGTTCCAGAGCTTCTGGTTGGGGTAGATGGAGATCGCACGGTCGTGCATGGTCTTGTAAGACTCAAAGTCAGCAAGGCACATGAACGGATCGGCGATTCCGCCCGAGGAGATCAGGTAGTTTGCAATATCTGCGAAGCTTTCGCCTGCAAAGCCCTGCGGCAGACGGTCGATCGTACGGCGGAGTGCCGGGCTGCGGTAATAGTAGTCTGCAGCACGGTAGCCCTTGGTCCACAGGTCGTCTACCTCGTCGCAGTTGAGACCGAAGATGAACATGTTGTCCTCGCCTGCCTCTTTGCGCATCTCGATGTTTGCGCCGTCGAGCGTGCCGATGGTGAGCGCACCGTTGATCATCAGCTTCATGCAGCCGGTACCGCTGGCTTCCTTACCTGCCAGCGAGATCTGCTCGCTGATCTCGGCAGCGGGAACCAGAGATTCCGCCATGCTTACGCTGTAGTTCTCGAGGAATACGACGCGCAGCTTCTCACGGATGATGGGATCGTTTTCGATCTCCTTGCCGATGCAGCAGAGCAGCTTGATGATCTGCTTTGCCATTGCATAGCCGGGAGCAGCTTTTGCACCGAAGATATAGGTCTGCGGGATGATATCCATATTGGGATTCTCGCGCAGATCGAGATAGGTGTTGATGATATTGAGCGCGTTGAGCAGCTGACGCTTGTACTCATGCAGACGCTTGATCTGAACATCAAAGATCGAGTTCGGGTCGATGATCTGACCGGTGGTCGCCTTGAGTTTGTTGGCAAAGGCAACTTTATTATCATGCTTGATAGTACCCAGCTTTTCGAGCACTGCGGTATCATTCTCAAACTTGCGCAGGTCGTTGAGCGCGCGCGGATTCTTCTTGTAGCCGTCGCCGATGCACTCGTCGATCAGCGAAGTCAGCTTGGGGTTAGAGTAGCAGAGCCAGCGGCGGTGTGCAATACCGTTGGTTACGTTGGTAAAGCGCTCGGGATAGAGCTTATAGAAGTCCTTGAAGATCGAGTTGACCAGAATATCCGAGTGGATCTTGGAAACGCCGTTGACGGCATGCGAGCCGATGACCGACAGGTTTGCCATACGTACGCGTCCGTTTGCGAGGATAGCAAGACCGGTGATCTTGTCCCAGTTTGCAGGGAACTTTTCCCATGCCTCGCGGCAGAAACGCTCGTTGATCTCCTTGATGATCGAATGCATACGGGGCAGGGTGAGCGCAAAGAGCTGCTCGTCCCAGGTCTCGAGTGCTTCGGGCAGAACGGTGTGGTTGGTGTAGGAGACCGTATTGATGACGATATCCCATGCTTCCTCCCAGGTGAAACGGTGATCATCCACGAGGATACGCATCAGCTCGGGAATGCAAAGCGCGGGATGCGTGTCGTTGATGTGGATGGCAACCTTTTCGGGCAGGTTTTCCAGCGTGCCGTAAACTGCCATGTGGTCGCGGAGGATGCTCTGTACCGATGCGCTGACGAGGAAGTACTGCTGCTTGAGGCGGAGCAGTTTTCCTTCGATGTGATTATCGGAGGGGTAGAGCACCTTGGAAATGGTCTCTGCCTTGGTGCTTTCTTCCAGGGCCTTTGCATACTGTCCCTGCGTGAAGAGCGACATGTTGAAGTTGGTGATGTCGCGCGCTTTCCAGAGGCGAAGCTGTCCGACACCGCTGCTGTCTGCGCCCGAGATCATCATGTCGTACGGTACTGCTTCGACTTCCTCACAGTTTTCATAGCAGATTTCGCAGTGGGCGTCTACCCATTTTTCCTTGATCTGACCGCCGAAGCGAACGTGGAAGGTACGGTCGGTGCGAGGGATCAGCCATACTTCGCCGCCGGGCAGCCAAACATCGGGCAGCTCGATCTGCAGACCGTCGATAATCTTCTGTTTGAACAGACCGTACTCATAGCAGATGGAAAATCCGGTTGCAGGATAATCCAGCGATGCAAGCGAGTCCATAAAGCAAGCTGCAAGACGGCCGAGACCGCCGTTGCCGAGACCTGCGTCGGGCTCCAGTTCATACAGTTGTTCAATGTCATAGCCAAAGCCCTTGAGGGCTCCCTTGTAGGCATCGACAAGGCCGAGGTTGTGCAGGTTGGTCTTGAGGGAACGTCCGAGCAGGAATTCCATGCACATGTAGTAGACGCGCTTGGAACCGGTCTCGTTGACGTTTTCCTTGAATACCTTGCGCTTTTCGGTCAGGATGTCTTTAACGCACATAGCGGTTGCCTTGTACATCTGTTCGGGGGAGGCATCCTTCGGGGTGCAGCCGAAATATCTGGAAAGTTTGCTTTCCAGCTTTTCAGCTACTTCTTTGACTTGAGTGGATTGGCTCTTCATTTTTGGGTGTTCTCCTTAAAAAATATATACTGGTTTGGGAATTTGCCGTGACGGATTAAAAACCAACACGCGGAGTGCCGCAAAAGCGGCACTCCGGGTGAGGCAATTCCCAATGCGGCATAACTAAAGGGAAAGGTATGCAGATAGTTAAGACCGTTATTGTTTTTTATGATCAGAAAAGTTCATCGTACATCTGCATGTACTTTTCTGCCGACGCTCCCCAGGAGAAGTCGGTCTTCATGATCTTGGTAACGAGCTTCTTACGCTTCATCTTCTTGCTCCAGAGTGCGATCGCGGCGCATGTACGCTCGTAGAGCTCACCGGAGTAATAATTGGCGAAGGTAAAGCCGTTGCCGTGTATCTCGCCGTCGGCTTCATAATACGGCTTGATCGAGTCGTACAGACCGCCGGTCTCGCGCACAACGGGGATCGCACCGTAACGGGAGGCGATCATCTGCGAAAGTCCGCAAGGCTCGCTCTTGGAGGGCATCAGGAAGATGTCGCATGCCGCGTAGATCTTCTTGGACATGTCGCGGTTATAGAGGATCAGGCAGCGCGCTTTATCGCGGTGGCGCTCCTCCAGACCGTGCATGAAATTTTCGTACTGTTCATCGCCCATACCGAGCACGACCAACTGGATGTCCTTCTCTAGCAGCTTGTCGGCGATGGGGGTGAACAGATCGAGACCTTTATGCGCTACCAGACGGGAGATGAGTGCGACCATGGGCACATCCTCGCGCACGGGAAGGGCAAGTGCCTCCTGCAAGGCTTTTTTGTTCTCCGCTTTCTTCGCGGGTGCCTTTGCCGAGTAGTTTGCGGTGATGATCGGATCGGTCTCGGGATTGTAGAGATCGTAGTCGATACCGTTGAGGATGCCGCGCAGCTTGTTTTGCTCCTTGATCAGCTCATGGTGCAGACCGTGCGAGTACGTGGGAGACTTGATCTCGTCGGCATAGGTGGGGCTGACGGTGGAAACCATGTCGCAGCATTCGATGGCAGCCTTCATCAGGTTGATGCAGCCGTCGTAGCACATCAGGGGCAGGTGCTTTGTGCCAAGACCGAACAGATCGCCCAAAACATAGGGATCGTATTTGCCTTGATATTCGATATTGTGGATGGTGAATACCGACTTGACATGACCGTAGCGCCAGTCTTTTTTATACTTGACCTGCAGGTAAACCACTGCCATTGCAGCCTGCCAGTCGTGTGCGTGCAGCACATCGGGAATAAAGTCGATGTACGGCAGACAGCTGAGCACGGCTTCACAGAAGTAAGCAAAACGCTCGCCGTCATCGCCGTGACCGTAGAGCTTACCCTCTCTGCCGAAATACTGCTCGTTGTCTACAAAATAATAAGTAATGCCGTTATGCGCGAGCTTGCGGATACCGACATACAGCTCACGCCAGCCGAGCACGACCGTGCCCTCATAGATGGTTTCCATCTGCGCGCGGTAGGTGTCCGAAACTGCGCGGTAGAGCGGCATGATCACGCGGACATCCACTTTGTCACCGGCGTGTTTCTGAATTTCCGTCGGCAGGGATCCGAGTACATCGCCGAGGCCGCCGGTCGCTGCAAAGGGCAGCGCTTCGGCGCCGACAAACAGAATTTTTCTCATATAATAACTCCTTTATCAATAAAGAAGGGAAGCGTCTCGTGTCCGGAAAGGACGCGACCGTCGCGGATCACCGCGTTTTTATCGGTGATCACACAGTTCAGCGAAACATCCTTGCTGACAACGGTGTCCTGCATGAGGATGGAGTTCTTGACCGTGGCACCGCGTGCGATATGCACACCGCGGAAGATGATCGAGTTTTCGACCTTGCCTTCGATAATACAGCCGTCTGCGATCAGGGAGTTTGAGACCATGGCGCCCTCGAGGTACTTGGTCGGAGCCGAGCTGCGTACCTTGGTATATACCGGATGGTAGGGCATCTCAAAGAGCTGCGCACGTACATCGGGCTTGAGCAGATCCATGTTGGCGCTGAAGAAGGACGAGAGCGAGTTGATCGTCTGGGAATAGCCGTCGAAATTATAAATATAATAATCCGAGTGCAGCATATTCTTTGCGATGATGTCATGGTAGAAGCTCTTGTAGCCGTGCGCGATCGAATCGCGGATGATGCTGAGCAGATATGCGCGCTTGAGAACGAAGATGTTCATAGAGACATTGTGATATCCCTCGTCCGCTGCGGTGTGCTCGGAGATATCGTCGATCTTGCCGATCATGTCCGCATCGATCAGGATCTCCTTGCCGATGCCGTCGTCGGTGACCTTTTTGCGGTGCGTGACGATGGTGATGTCGGCGCGCGACTCAATGTGACGGTCCAGCAGCTTTTGATAATCCAGCGTGCAGACGCGATCGCAGTCGGTCATGACCACATACTCTTCCTTGGAACGCTCGATAAAGCTGAGCGCGCCCTTGAGCAGCTCAAGGCGGGAGGTGTTGAGAGCCTCGCTCTTGGCAGTGTCATACGCGGTGATATACGGGGGCAGGATCTTGATACCGCCGCTGCGGCGAGCAAGGTCCCAATCTTTACCGGTGCCAATGTGATCCATCAGCGACTGATAGTTGTAGTTGGTGATAACGCCAACCTTAATAATGTCGGAGTTGACCATGTTGGAGAGCTCAAAGTCGATCATGCGGTATCTGCCGCCGAAGGGGATCGAGGCGATCGCGCGGCGGCGGGAAAGCTCGGGGATCACATAGTCATGTATATTGGAAAAAATCAATCCGATAGCGTTCATCAGTATACCCTCCTTAGTCCGAAATCATTTCGCCGGCTGCAACTGTCGCACCGGCAGCTACTTTGCATCCGTTGCCGATCACGGCGATTCCCTTGTCGGTCTCTTTCGATGCACCGACGGTTGCGCCCGACTCAACGGTGATGTTCTCGTCCAGAATCGAGTGGGTGACCGAGGCATCTTTGCCGATGTAGGTGTTTGCCATGATGACGCTGTCCTTGACAACAGCACCGGGCTCGACGATAACGCCGTGCGAGAGGACAGAGTTGATGACCGTGCCGTGGATCTTGCAGCCCTCGGTGATGATCGAGTTGGAGATTACGGCGCTCTTGCCGACAAACTGCGGGGGGCTGACAGAAGAACGGGAATAGATTCTGCCGCGGGACTCCTCGTTCATCGAGAACGCAGGATCCTCGCCGAGCAGATCCATGTTTGCCTCCCAAAGGCTGTCGATGGTTCCGACATCCTTCCAGTATCCCTCAAAGGGATATGCGAACATGCGCTCGCCGCTCTTCAGCATCGTGGGGATGATGTTTTTACCGAAGTCGTTGGAGGAATTCTCGTCCGCTTCATCGGCGATCAGATACTCAAACAGCTTCTTTTTATTAAAGATGTAGATACCCATGGATGCTTTGGTCGAATCGGGCTCCTTGGGCTTCTCGGTAAACTTATAGATCTGACCGTCCTCGTGCGTGGTCAGAATGCCGAAGCGGCTCGCCTCCTTGAGCGGCACTTCCAAAACGGCAATGGTGCAGTCAGCATCCTTGCGCTTGTGATACCGCAGCATCTCCGAATAGTCCATGCGGTAGATGTGGTCACCCGAGAGGATGATGACATATTCGGGATCGTACTGTTCGATGAAAGCGAGGTTCTGATAGATCGCGTTTGCCGTGCCCTTGTACCAGTCGGCCTTTTTCTGTCCCTGATACGGGGGCAGGATCTTTACACCGCCGTATGTGCGGTCGAGATCCCAGGGAAGTCCGTTGCCGACGTAGTCGTTGAGCACCAGCGGCTGGTATTGGGTAAGCACTCCGACGGTGTCGATGCCGGAGTTGATGCAGTTGGAGAGGGGAAAGTCGATGATGCGGTACTTACCGCCAAAGGTGACTGCGGGTTTTGCAGTCGATTTTGTCAGGGCGTACAGGCGCGAGCCTTGACCGCCTGCCAGAAGCATTGCAACACATTCTTTTCTCTTTTGGTTCATATAGCCTACCTCCGAGTATTTAATTATTTAGTCTTTTCTTTTCAATGATAGCGCCGTGGGCAGGAAGATTTACGCGAATCGTGTATGTGCCGTTTGCATTTTTCTTTGCGCGGATCCCGGTCTTGGTCTTTTGCGGACTTTCATCCGACATTTTCTCTTTGGATGCTGTTACTCGCCGATCTGACCGACATGTACGGATCTGAGCGCTTTTTTGAGTGCGTTGATCATTTCCTTATGCGTGCAGTTCGGGCGGAGCTCAAACACCTGGTCTTCCCGCATGACAAATCCCTTGGAGGGAACATTGTCGGTCGGGGTAAAAGCAAAACCCTCGCCTTCTTCGTAAAAGCCGACGAGGAGCCCAAGATTTTGGGTAGCTTCGCGGTAAGAGCGTGCTTTCAGATATGTTTGGATGCTGGGCGGCATATCGTCCTTGGCGTCTTCGGTGTCACACTGGTCAAACAGGCGATTGACGAATTCGCAGAGCATTTCATCCGAATAACCGGGCATCAGCAAGAACAGTTTGTCCAGCGGACGTTTGCCGTATTTCTCCGAGGGACCGAACGGAGCGCCGTACAGAGCTTTGTTCTTGTCTATGTAGATGTTAATGATCTTATAGTCCTGCGCCATGATAGTCTCCTTAATTTATATTCACATATATATTATAGCACAAAGTTTGATAGAATGGGCAAGTTTTTGAAAAAAAGCGAAGATATGTTCATTTTGCCCTACGAAAATCGAAAAAAGCGTGATTTTATGCATTTTTCGCGGTGTTTTTTGTGTGATTTTAAGGAAAAAATTTTTGTTTGTTGGTGATTTTTTATATTGGAAAAATCAGGGAAATTTATCAAAAGCACCAAATTGTTACTTTTTTATGAACGGCTGAAAATTTTGTACGAACAGTTGGATTTTTTGGCTTGACAGGGTTTGTACAAGTTGTTAAGATTTACGTATAATCTCACTGCGCGTTTTGGAGGAAATGATGAAGAAAAGAATTTGCATCGCTATGGCTGTCTTGCTGCTTCTCGGCTGCATGCCGATTTATGCTGCCGCCGACCTTAACACAATTGTACTCGCCGACGAGCGGCAGACACCGCGTGTGACCGGCGGCTATCCGCGTTTTGAAACACTGGCGGACGGAACACTGATCCTGCTTGCGGGAGGGGGAACTTTCCGCCGCAGCGGTAATAACGGAAAGACCTGGGAGCAGTATTCCATCGCACAGAACTGCCAGAAGATCGTCACTACTGCCGGCGGGACCACGCATATCCTCAGTCAGGAAAACTGGCAGCCGTATGTGTTGGAGGACGGTACTGTTTTTGCCGCGTACCGTTCGCGTACTTCTGCGTCTGCGTATACGTCCGGTAAAGAGTTTTACACTTCGATCCGTGTGCTCAAAAGCACAGATAACGGAAGGACTTTTGCAGACGAAGAAATTTTGGTGGAAAGCACGCCGAATTATACGCACGGCTATTGGGAACCGATCATGATGCAGATCGATGAAAATACCGTGGCGCTGTACTATGCGGATGATCTGAACGTGGATAAGGTCGGTCCGCAGCAGAATATAAACTATGTGACGTACGATATTCCGTCGGGTAAGTGGGACAAGACGGTACGCACTGCGATCAACGGTGTCGTGCGCAATTCCCGCGACGGTATGCCTGTCATCACAAAACTGTCGGACGGCGGCTTTGCTATGGTCGTGGAAGCGCATGACTATGCAAACCGCGTGTACGGCAACAAATATTATTCCTGTCGGTTTGTGATCGGTCTTTCTCTGTCTGCGGATGGAAGAACCTGGAGCAACCCGATCCCCGTGGTTGTGCCGGAAGACACAAAATCCTATCTCACATGCTCGGCGCCGTTTATTACCACGTTGCCCGATGGACGTGTAATTATTTCCTATCAGACCGATGAGGACTATGTGGGGGCGACCAAGGATGCAAGCGTGGACAAAAACTGCGTATACGGCGCGGTGATTTCGGACGCGCCGCTGACGGTCAACACGGTGCTGACGGCATCGACGGGCGGTGCGGCGGAAGGCTTTACCAAGATTCCGGATATTTTTGCAAGTACGCCAAACGGATATATGATCTGGAACACGGTATACTGCGACGGTAAATATGTCTATTTTGCAGGCGGCTACGGCCGTAACAACAGCAGCGGAAGCGCAGTTCGTATCCGCCGCGCGACCGTGTACGGCACTGTGCTCAGTATGACGGTCGGCGCGACCGATTATACGTTGAACGGCGAGACGAAGACGATGGATGTTGCTCCCGTTATTCGCAATGACCGCACGATGCTGCCCGTACGGTATGTCGCAGAAGCCTTGGGTGCGGATGTCGCATGGGATGCAGAGACATCCACGGCAACACTCACGACCGATACAGTTGCAATCAAGATCACGGTCGGTTCAAGCACGGCAACCGTGGGCGGCGAAAGCGTCTCCCTCGATGCACCCGCGTTCATCGAAAACGACCGCACGTACATGCCTGTCCGCTTTGTCGCCGAAGCGCTCGGCGCTACGGTTTCGTGGGATCCTGCGACCGCTACGGCTACGATCCGAAAATAACAGCAAAAGATCCGTCACGGCATCCGTGACGGATCTTTTGTGCGGTTGAGAAAAATGAAAGTTCGGGGAAGAAATATACATCTCCCCGTAAGATCCTTCGCTGACGCTCAAGGATGACAAGCGGGAGTATTGCAGATCGAAACAAAAGCTTTATACGCATTCTGCTTGATCCCGCCCCCTGTCATCCTTGAGTGGAGCGGAGCGAAACGAAGGATCTTGGGCGGAGATGTTTGCAGCATAAACATGCATTTTTCTCTTATCAAACATTTCTGCGAGAAAAAACGAAATGTCGTATTGCAATTATTTTGGAATGATAGTATAATAAATCCGTATAGTATTTTTACAGCGGCAATGCCGCAGGAGGAAAAACAACATGATCGTTGACAGAATTGAAAACCTGAAGCTCTACATTCCTTACAATGATAAACTTCGCGTTGTATGCGATTATCTTGCAAAGACCGACATCTATGCGCTGGAAGTCGGCAAGTATGAGATCGGCGAGGGTGTGCGCGTTGTCGTAAACGCATTTACGCCCAAGGAACCCGAGGCAGCAAGATGGGAGACGCATCAGAAGTACATCGACCTGCAGTATCTCATCGAGGGCGATGAGACCATGGGCTATCTCCACATCGACGAGATGGAAGATGCAGAGTATAATGAAGAAAAGGACATCAGCTACCCCGTTCCGAAGGCAGATGCAGACATGACGCTCATCCCGCTGAAAGTCGGTCATTTCGCATTCCTCGAACCCAGAGACGCACACCGTCCTTCTGCAAAGCTGCATGCGACCGCTTCCAAGAAGCTGATCTTCAAGATCCCGGTGTAAGATAAGAGGCGATTTCGATGACATACCGGTTTTCCGATAAGCTTGCCAATCTCAAGCCGTCCGCGATTCGCGAGATCTTCAAGAATCTGACGGATCCGTCGGTCATCTCGTTCGGCGGCGGCAATCCCGCACCCGAGTCTTTTCCGGTTGCCGAACTCAGCAAGCTTGCCGCGGACATTTTTGCAAACCAATCCACCACGGCGCTGCAGTACAGCATCACCGAGGGATATATGCCCCTGCGTCAGACGATCAAGGCGCGTTTGCACGAAAAATTCAACGTCGGACGCGACTTTGACGACACGGTGATCGTGTCGGGCGGTCAGCAGGGCATTGAGCTTGCCTGCAAGGCATTCTGCAATGAGGGCGATGTCGTTCTCTGCGAGGATCCCAGCTTTATCGGTGCGCTGAACGCATTTCGCTCCAACGGCGCAAAGCCTGTCGGCGTTCCCTGCGACGGCGAGGGCATTCTGACCGATGCACTGGAAGAAAAGCTCAAGACCACGCCGAATGCAAAGCTTCTCTATATCATTCCAACGTTCCAGAACCCCATGGGCATTACCACGCCCCTTTCGCGCAGAAAGCGTGTGTACGAGCTGTGCCGTCAGTACGGCGTGATCATTCTGGAGGATAACCCCTACGGCGAGCTGCGCTTCGGCGGCGAGGATATCCCCACCATCAAATCTATGGATGAGGACGGCATCGTGATCTACTGCTCGTCGCTCTCCAAAATTCTTTCTGCGGGCATGCGCATCGGCTTTGTCACGGCGCCCGCCGAGATCATTTCCAAAATGGTGGTCGCAAAGCAGAGTGAGGATGTGCACACCAACATCTTCTTCCAGATGCTTTGTCACAAGTATATGACTGAGTGCGATCTCGATGCACACATTGCGAGCATTCGCGCACTATATCGGCATAAGTGCTCGCTGATGCTCTCCTGTCTGGAAAAAGAGCTGCCGAGCGAGATCACCTTTACGCGCCCCGACGGCGGACTCTTTATCTGGTGCACGCTGCCGCGAGGTCTTGACAGTGCGGCGTTTGCCAAGGGACTCACCGAGCGTAAGCTCGCGGTGGTTCCCGGTGCGACCTTCCTTGCCGACGAAAGCGGCAAGTCTTCTTCCTTCCGTCTCAACTACTCCACGCCCTCCGATGCACAGATCGAGGCAGGCGTGAAGATCCTCGGTGAGTACGCCAAGGAATATCTTTCTACCCACTAAGAAAGGAACTTTCTCTAACATGATCGACGATAAGAAAGTGGTTTTCTCGGGCGTACAGCCGTCCGGCAACCTTACAATCGGCAACTATCTCGGCGCGATCCGCAATTTTTCGGAGTTCTCCGACCTTTATAAGTGCTTTTACTGCGTCGTGGATATGCACGCTATCACCGTACGGCAGGTCCCCGCAGAGCTGCGCCGCCGCACCTATGAAACGCTGGCGCTCTACATCGCCTGCGGTCTTGATCCCAAGAAAAACACGCTCTATGTGCAGTCGCATGTACCTGCGCACGCCGAGCTCGGCTGGATCCTCAACTGCTACACCATGTTCGGCGAGCTTTCGCGCATGACGCAGTTCAAGGACAAGAGTGCCAAGCACGCCGACAATGTCAACGCGGGACTTTTCACGTATCCCACGCTGATGGCGGCAGACATTCTGCTGTATCAGACCGACCTTGTGCCCGTAGGCGTTGACCAGAAGCAGCACCTCGAGCTGGCACGCGATATTGCCACACGTTTCAACGGTGTTTACGGCGATACGTTTGTCGTGCCCGAACCCTACATGGCAAAAAGCGGCGCCAAGATTGCATCGCTTGCTGAGCCGACCAAGAAAATGTCCAAGTCGGATGAAAATACCAACGCTGTTGTGTACATCCTCGACTCCAAGGACGATATCCTGCGCAAGTTCAAGCGCGCCGTGACCGACTCGGATACGCGCGTTGTCTTTGCCGAGGGCAAGGACGGTATCAATAACCTCATGACCATCTACTCCTGCTTTACCGGCAAGACCTTTGACGAGATCGAGCGCGAGTTCGACGGCAAGGGATACGGCGACTTCAAGTTGGCTGTCGGCGAGGCATGCGCGGACGGTCTTGCACCCGTGCGCGAGGAGTTCGCACGCCTGATGGCGGACAAGGCATACCTTGAAGAAGTTATGAAAAACGGCGCGGCAGAGGCATCCTACTATGCGCGCAAGACGCTCTCCAAGGTCAAGCGCAAGATCGGATACACCTCGCTGTAAGGAGAAATTGTCATACATTATGAACGAATACATTTACAGCATCTGTGCGGTCGTCTGTGCGGCGCTGCTTGCCTTTGCGCTCACGCCCATCGTGCGCGTGCTGGCAATTAAGATCAAGGCGATCGATATCCCCACGGATAACCGTCGCATGCATCACAAGCCGATCCCGCGTATCGGCGGGCTTGCCATATTTTTGGCATTCCTGATCGCCACGATCAGCTTCTGTAAGCCCGACCGCGATATGATGACGATCCTCGTCGGCGGCGGCACGCTGGTGCTGCTCGGCATTCTCGACGATATCTACCGCTTGAACGCTTTTCTCAAACTGGCGGTACAGATCGTGGTCGCGCTGTTTGCGGTCTCGCAGGGGATCACCATTGACTTTATCGGCTTCGGCGGCGACTACATCTCGTTTGGCATGTGGTCGGTGCCGATCACGGTTCTTTGGATCGTCGGACTTACCAACGCCGTCAACTTCATTGACGGTCTGGACGGTCTTGCCTGCGGCGTTTCGGTCATCAGCTCGATCTCACTGTTTTTGGTCATGCTGCTTTCGGGCAGCAGCGCCTCGCATTGCCTGCTCACCGCACTTCTGATCGGTGCGTGCCTCGGCTTTTTGCCGTTCAATGTCAACCCCGCGAAGATCTTTATGGGAGACACGGGTGCGCTCTTCCTCGGCTACACGCTGTCGATCCTCTCGGTCGTCGGCGTTTTCAAGACCGATATGGTGCTCGCATTCTTTATCCCGCTGTCGATCTTCGGTCTGCCGCTCGCGGATACCACGTTTGCGATCGTGCGCCGTGTGGCACACCGCAAGAGTCCTTTCGCGCCCGACCGCGGGCATCTGCATCACAGACTTATCGACATGGGCTTCGGGCAGAAGCAGAGCGTGCGCCTTTTGTACGCGGTCTGCGCCATCCTCGGCATCTCTGCCGTTATGCTGACGCGTGAGGAGTGGCTCGGCGGTGCCGTGGTGCTGACTGCGGCGCTCATCATCTTCTTTGTCATTTACTGCATTCTCAGCAATCCAAAGCTCCGTATGCATTCGGGTATTTACAATGCGGATGACGGCGCGGAACCGCCCGTGGAGACCTTTGACGATATTATTTTACCGACCGAACCTGCGGGCGACGCCCCTTTGATCACCCATGAGGAGCAGAACCGTGAAACAGAAAACGAAGGAACAAAAGAAGAATAGGCATACCTTTTACAGTGCCCGCGGCATAGGACTGATGGCGGCGGTTCTGCTGCTGTTCATTATCCTTGCGCTGACGGGAATGTATACGATCGGCGTTATTCGTTTGCCCGAGTCCTTCTCGGCGCTCTTCGGACAAGCTGGGGAGACGGCGGCGCCCGCTGCGGCGGCAAATATTGCCCCCGAGGAAGAAAAGGCAGAGCTATATGTGGCGATCCCGCGCGAGGAATATGCCAAGGCGCTGGCGGATATGCCGCTGCCGACCGAGTATTACCGCGCGTATTCGATCACGGTCTCGTTCGGCATCCGCGAGGATGTCACCGACTATGTTGCGATCCGACGCGGCGAGGACTTCTGGGTGCAGACCTTCAAGGAGAATGTGATCCTGACCACCGCGATCTGCAAGGACGGCAATGTGCGCATCACTGATAACGCGCAGAATACTGCGGTTACCGCCGCCGGCTATTCCGAGGAGAACCCGGGCGGCGTTTCCTTTGAGGAGCGCTGCGGCGTGCTGCCGCTGAACCGCCTGGTGGAGATCATCCGCGCTGTATCCAGCGGTGAATCGGTGGACTACGGCGGCGGTATCACCGACTATTCGCTTTTCTTTACGCAGGCGCGCGGCACGGGAGAAAATGTGTTTGTCTTCACCTTTACCTGCCGAAACGGCGTGACCGAGGAGTACCGCTTTACGTTTGAGAGCGCGGCGATCCTCTCGGCGAGCAAGTCGATCGGTGAGATCAAAATTTATCAAATGGAAACGAAAGAACACCGTAACGATCTGTCGGATATCGATGTGGATGCGTTGATCGCGTTCTGAAAAAGTATATGTTAGAGATCAGAAAAACTACCATGGACGATCTCGATCGCGTGATGGAGATCTATGCTGTCGCGAAGCGTTACATGGACGAAAAGGGAAATCCCACGCAGTGGGTGGACGGCTATCCGCAGCGCGACCTCATTGAAGAGGATATCGCTCGCGGCGAGAGCTATGTTGCGCTGGAAGACGGCGCGATTCACGGCGTATTCATGTTTATGCAGCGCACAGAGCCGACCTATGCCGTCATCGAGGACGGCGCATGGCAAAATGATCTGCCCTACGGTACGATCCACCGCGTAGCCAGCGACGGACAGTGCCGCGGCGTCTTTGATACAATCGTTGCCTATTGCAGCAAGGTTACCGAAAACCTGCGCGTGGATACGCACCAGGATAATTTCCCGATGCAAAAAGCCATCGAGCGAGGCGGCTTCGTCCGTTGCGGCATCATCTATGTTGAAGACGGCACAAAGAGAATAGCCTATCAAATGCCAAACCAAAAAGCGAGTCGATGACCGACTCGCTTTTTTGCATGGTGGCTTTCTAAGCCTTCCCCTCGAGGGGAAGGTGATGCCGTAGGCATCGGATGAGGTGTAGGATGCGCCGTAAGGTCGCATCCGTTTCCGTAGAGGTGTAACATTCATTTTGTAAGGGGAAACGCCGCTGCGGCGGCTACACCTCATCAGTCAGCTACGCTGACAGCTTCCCCTCGAGGGGAAGCCTTGTTTTACTCCTGTCGCGTTTAACGAATTAACATACTATTTTCACAAAACCACTTGACAAGTCATTCTACACGTTGTAGAATATAATCAGTCTACAGAATGTAGAATACAAGGAGGTATATCAATGAGTGAAATACAAATGGGCGCGATCGAATCGCGTTTTGCGGATATTATCTGGCAGCATGAGCCGATCACCACGACCGAGCTTGTGAAATACAGCGAGGAACTGCTCAAATGGAAGAAGACCACCACCTACACCGTGCTCAAACGCCTGTGTGAGAAGGGGATCTTTCAGAATAACAAGGGAACAGTGACCTCGATCATCTCCCGAAAGGAATTTTACGCACTGCAAAGCGAAAAGTTTGTGGACGAGACGTTCCAGGGCTCGCTTCCTGCTTTTTTGGCGGCATTCACCACGCGCAAGTCGCTGAAACCCGAGGAGGTCGAGGAGCTTCGCCGCATGATCGAGTCCTACGGAAAGGAGTAAACCATGACAGCGATTTTCCTCAAACTGCTCAATATGAGCATCACGGCAAGCTGGCTCGTGCTGGCGGTCGTTGTGCTGCGGCTGCTGCTGAAAAAAGCGCCGAAAGCGATCACCTGCGCGCTGTGGGCGCTGGTGGCGATCCGTCTGCTCTGTCCGTTCTCCATCGAGAGCATGTTCAGCCTGATCCCGAGCGCCGAGCCTGTGTCGCCCGAGATCGTATACACCGAAAAGCCGACTGTTAATACCCCTGCGGAATCCCCCGTGCAAACGGTTACGCCGAACATAGCCGAACCCACTCTACCGACGGCGCCGATCGAGCCGACCGTACCCGCGGTCAGCACCGATCCTGTAGAGATCGCGCTGACTGTGGCATCGGCGGTATGGATCCTCGGTATCGTCTGCATGACGGTGTATGCGCTCGTCAGCTATCTGCGCCTGCGTAAAAAAGTCGCCGAGGCGGTCGAGATCGAGCAGAATGTTTACCTGTGCGACCACGTGGATACGCCGTTCATCCTCGGCATCTTCCGTCCGCGCATATATCTGCCCTCGGCGATCGGCGAGACGGATATGCGCTACGTCCTCGCGCACGAGCGTGCGCATCTGCGCCGCCGCGACCACTGGTGGAAGCCGCTCGGCTTTGCGCTCCTCACCGTATACTGGTTCAACCCCGTGCTGTGGGTGGCGTATGTCCTGCTTTGCCGCGACATTGAGCTTGCGTGCGACGAGCGGGTGATCCGCGATATGGGCGTGGAGGATAAAAAGGCGTATACCTCCGCGCTGCTGAACTGCAGCATACCGCGCAAAATGATCGCCGCCTGTCCGCTCGCCTTCGGCGAAGTCGGCGTAAAAGCTCGCATCAAGAGCGTGCTGCACTATAAAAAGCCCGCGTTCTGGATCATCCTTGTCGCCGTGATCGCCACCATCGCCGTCGCGGTCGGATTCTTGACCGATCCGAAAGAGGATGTGCGCGATGCAGATATTATCTATAGAGCGCAGATTGCTTATGGCCCGACGGCAAACGGGGTGCATGCAAGCGCCGAGTCCGAAAAGGGACGTAAGCTGCTCGGACTCTATGAAGAACCGCTTCGCAAATTCGACAGTGCGGACGAGCTGGATGCGTTCAAAACAGAATTTTCCGACATCTTTGTTATGGATGCAACCTACAATGCCATATCTTCGTTCAACAGCGCTTCCAAAAAATACGATGCGGATTTCTTTGCAAAAAATGCACTGTTTGTCTGGTATGCACAGTCCACCAGCGGAACCTGGCGCTATACCGTGGACAGCGTTGTGCGCGACGGGGAAAAGCTGACGATCAACATTGCGGTGGAAAATGCGATCGAGGTCAATGATTATCGAGGTTGGTTCCTGTTTGTGTCGGTCGAAAAAGAAGCCATCAAAGGCTGCACCGATTTTGCAGTACAGACGAATGCGGACGGCGTTTTGTCCTATCGGCAGGCACCGTATTTTTCCGCAAAAGTTGCCCATGCGGGCATTCCCGAAAACATGGATATCTATAACGGCTCTCTCAATACTGAAAAGCTGTTTGTGGACGGCCCGGAGCATCTGCCGATCTACGAGTTCGAGAATACGGCGGAGCTGGATGCGTTCAAGACAAAATTCACGGATGCGCTGTCCCTGACAGAGGGGGACGGCGAGATACCGTCCTTTGCAGAGGTGACGGCGTCGTATGACGATGCGTTCTTTGAGGAGTATTTCCTGCTTGCGATCTATCGCCGTACATCCTGCCGCGATGACCGCTATGCGGTAGCCGGCGTCTATGTCGGAGATACAAGTTTAACGGTGCATGTGCAGCAGATCACATACGGCGAGGTGCAGGAGGAAACAGGCATGTTCTTCCTCGTCGCGGTGGATAACAAATATGCGCCCTACTGCACTGAGTTTGACGCATATATGGTTTACAAGTCGGTCGAAAATCCCATCGTCGGCGTATGGTCGAACGGCGCAGCGGGAGAAGCGTCTGTTGTTTTCAAATTCAATGCGGACGGTACCGGCGAAAAGAACGAGCCGCAGGGCGAAAATGTATACATCAGCAGCTATTTCACTTACGAAGCCGAGGACGGGATCTTAAAGATCGCATACGGCAAGTCTCTCTCAAATGTGCAGGATCCTCTTTGGTACGAGCAGTACACCTATACGATCAAGGATGGGTATCTTACGCTGCAGATGGGAACCGAAGAACTGGTGCTTTTCGCCCCGATGACCGACAGTAAGCTCCTCGGCACTTGGCAAACGGAAGGCACTTCCGACGCGACGGGATTTACGCTGACCTTCTATGCGGACGGCAGAGGCTTTGAAAGCGGCGGGGGCAACTCGCGCGCATTCACCTATGCGACAAACGGCGAGACGCTTTGGGTGACGTATACCGCCGATATCCCCGACGGGGAAGTCAGCGTGTTCGGAAACGGTCTTTCGCTCGGTGGGGAGTGCGCCTATACATTCGACGGGGATACCGTAACGATCGCACAGGCTTACCAAACGGACAGGAATGTAGTTTTCACCAAGGTATATCCCGATACCGAAGAAACTGCGGCGGTGGATACGCCCTATGAAGCCACGCTTGCGCACGTCAACTACATCAGCAAAAATGATGCGATCTTTACAGGTGCGCTCAACAGCGACAAAATGGCGATCAGCAGTGTGCGGCATCTTCCCATCCGCAAGTTTGACAGCAAAGAAGCGCTGGACGCTTTCAAAGCAGAGTTTGCGGACGATCTTTCCAAGCAAAGTCGGGATGAAGTGCCGTCCTTTGAAGCGGTCTCCGCCAAGTATGACGAAGATTTCTTCGCGAGCCATACACTGTTCATTGTCTACGTGCAGGCAAGCAGCGGTTCCTGCCGCTATGAGGTCGGCAGCGTGTACAATGACGGCAAGAACTTTGCAGTCCATGCGGAAGTTACAAGATCGCCGCGCACAGCCGATATGCGCGGCTGGTTTCTCTGCGTTGCGGTAGACAAGGACAGCGTCAAGAGCTGCACATCCTTCGACGCGGATCTGAATGCGCTCACCGATACGGAACAGCTCGTCGGCACGTGGAAAACGGTAGCCTCCAACATGGGCGGTGACTATATGCCATCGGCGACAAAGGCATCGTACTATACCTTTCGCGCCGACGGCACGGGAACGCAGATCGACGGAGAGGACGAGATCCCGTTTACCTACACGACCGAGGGACGCTTGATGACGATACGGCTGTCGAATAACGCCGCAAAGCATTTTGTCTACAGGATAAGCGGCGATATGCTCAGCTTTAGCGGTGAATATAATTCGGATGTGCAAGCCACGCTGCAAAAGACGACCATCGTGACAGACACCATGCTCGGCGATGCGCTGTTTACGGCAAAGCTGTTTCAAAACGGCAGTGCCGCGACCGTCCATGTAACCGATACCGGTGACCAAACGGTCAAGCTGTCCGTCTGCAAAAACGGTATCGAGACATGGAGCACGACGCTTGGCACTGCACATGCGGGTTGGGCATCCTACCATCTGTGTCGGCGGGGTGAGCAGGACTATATTCTCGAATATACACCGACCATGTATCAAGGCGCGGCAACCTATACATACACGCTGTTTTACCTGAATGGGAACGGCGATGCGGTGAAGCGGGCGAGTGATACGCTGACATTTGATACGAATGATCTCGTGCCGATAGATGTGGATATAATCTTCTCTTTCGTAGACGGGATCAACGACTTGCTCGGGGAAAGTGATCTGATCGTAAGTACGCTGAACGGCAATAAGCAGATCGGCTCGGAGACGGCTCCCGTGCATTTGACGGAAACGCTGTCTTGGCTGGATGATGGCGGCGTGCAGTATTCGGACGGTGATACTCTGCGCGAAAAACTGACCAAGTATATCGCGGCGAACACAAGCGGTGTCCGATATAAATCGCTGGCAAAGGCAGATGCCTACGATGTCGAAGTTCTTGCGAAAGAAGATAGTTTGTACACATACACCGAATTTATGCTCAAAGTAGGAGAAAAGGAAAAACAGTTCAGCGGAAAGTGTTTTTGGTTGGATATATCTATACATGCTCCGACTGTGCATGTCGAAGACCTGACGGATGACGGATATCCCGAGATCATCGTAGTATTTGAATGCAACAGCGGCACATGCACATACCAAGAAGATATACATGTATTTGATTCTCGCACGCTGGAAGAATACGAGGTCGAAAAAGTATACGAGACGATCGGAAACTACGTGCCCATCACCATAGACGATAAAGCGTTTTATTTGCAGACGACCGACGGCGTGCGCAAGATCGACAAAATGGTATTCTATCCCGATTACGAGCCGGAGAACCTGTGGAATCGAATCGACCTTACGAGCATGTATCGGTATTCGGTATCGGATGGCGTACTGCGTATTACAATGCAATGCCAGATTGCTCCCTCGGCAGCATACGGTGCAGTAGTTGCAAACTATGCGTTCGAGAATGGCAAATTCGTATACGATACATCGACGTTTGTTGCACCGTAAAAACTTTGCTTTTACCTATCTTTCTTTCCAAACCAAAAAGCCGCTTCGGCGGCTTTTTTGGTTTGCGGCAAAAGATTGTTTGTGTGTGTAACGGCTTCACACAAACCGGTAGGGTGCGGCGTCTTCGACGCACCGCATGAACAAAAGCAAAACGGGAGGGGAGACCCCTCCCCTACGATGGTTGCTTGTTGTCGCGGGGGCTTTTGGTTTGCGGTTATTTCAGCAGTGCGGCTCTTTTTTTGTAGTCGGGGAGATACGTCTCGACCATTTGCCAAAAGGCGGGGGAGTGGTCGAAGTGCCGCAGGTGGCAGAGCTCGTGCACCACGATGTAGTCCCACGTCTCCTCTGGGTAGAGCATCAGCCGAAAGGAGTAGTTGATGCTGCCTTTGGCACTGCAGGAGCCGAAGCGTCCTTTCGCGCTTGTGATGCCGATGTGCGTATAGGTGACGCCCATTTTGGCGGCATAATACGCTGTTTTTTCGCTGAGGACGGCGAGCGCCTTTTCTTTGAGCGCGACAATCTCGTCCTCGCTGAGCGCGGGCATGCGGGCAAGCTTTGCCTTGGCTTTTTCCTGCTTTTCGGCGATCCACGCGGTGTGCGCTGCGAGAAATGCCTCGATCTGCCCCACAGGCATCTGCAGCGGGGCATGCACGATCAGCTTTGCCTCGCGGTTGATCTCTATAGAAAGCGTGCGGCGCATAGAACGCCGCAGCTCATATTCGGGAATGCTCACTTGACTTCGATCAGTTCATACTGCATGGTGCCGATGCCGATCTTTTCGCCGTGGATCAACTGCGTTTTCCATGCAGTGTTGGGAGCAATGTCGGTGAAGTGGTCGCCGTGCGTGTGCTCGACTTCCTCAAGAATGGAGCCTGCCGCGATGGGTGCTTGCAGCACTGCCTCTGCGCATGCCATGTCGAGCGCGACGGGGTCAAACGATGCGAACATGCCGATGTCGGAAACAACGGGCACATCGTTTTCGCCGTGGCAGTCGCAGTTCGGGGAAACGTCGATGACAAGGCTGATGTGGAAGTTCGGTCTGCCGTCGATGATCGCCTTGGTGTACTCGGCGATCTTCGCGTTGAGGATCTCGCCCTTTTCGTCCATGGATGCTACGATGGCATCCTTGGGACATACGCCGATGCAGCGACCGCAGCCCGCGCACTTGTTATGGTCGATGTGCGCCTTTCTGTTTTCGATCACGGGGGCATCATGCGCGCAAATGCGTACGCATGCGCCGCAGCCGATGCAGCGCGTCTGCTTGACGGACGGCTTGCCCGCGCTGTGCATTTCCATCTTGCCCGCGCGGCTGCCGCCGCCCATGCCGATGTTCTTCAGCGCGCCGCCGAAGCCCGCACACTCATGTCCCTTGAAATGGCTCATCGAGATCACGACATCCGCGTCCATCAGTGCGCGGCCGATCTTAGCTTCTTTCACGTATTCGCCGCCGACAACGGGAACGAGCGCTTCATCGGTGCCTTTAAGACCGTCGGCGATAATGGTATGTACACCCGTCTGGAAGGGGTTGTAGCCGTTGGTATATGCGCTGTCGAGGTGGTCGAGCGCGTTTTTGCGTCCGCCGACATACAGGGTGTTGCAGTCGGTGAGGAACGGCTTGCCGCCGAGCTCCTTGACGTAGTCGCAGACGACCTTTGCATAGTTCGGGCGCAGGTAAGCGAGGTTGCCCGGCTCGCCGAAGTGGATCTTGACGGCGGTATACTTGCCGTCAAAGTCGATCTGCTCCATGCCTGCGGCTTTCAGCAGACGCTTCAGCTTTGCGAGCAGGCTGTCGCCGACCTTTGTGCGCATGGATGTATAATAAACCTTAGATGCTTCCATAATTGACCTCCGAGTTTTTTCATTGCTATTATTGTATACGATTTCGGCGGCAAATTCAATAGAAATTTCCGCCGATGTTTTCGCGGGGAAATAAGCTGTGATGGGGAGGGAATGTTTACGCGCAAAGCGCGTAAACAGCGATATAAATCCCTGACGGGATTTTCGATATGCCCGTCGGGCGCGATATGTGCCTGACGGCACGCGATATGTCCTGCGGGACGAGAGGGATTTATATCATATCGCAAGCACGCAGTGCTTATATCGAAACCGAGCTCTGCGAGGTTATATCGTGCGGCACCGCCGCATATCGCCTTAGCGGCAAAGCCGCTAAACTCACAAGTCCTCATTGAACTGATCCTTGTATCCCTTGCCGAATATTTCTGTCGCGCTGGAGATGATCATAAACGCAGAGGGATCGACGGCTTTGACTACGTCGCGGACCTTGGGGAAGGTGTGCTTCTTTGCGGCGCAGAAAATGACCTTCTTCGGTGTCTGCATATACGCGCCCTCGCCCGTGAGCAGCGTGACGCCGAGATCCACTTTCACGAGCAGTTCGTCGGTGATCTCCCCATACTTGTCGCTGATGATGAAGATCAGCTTTGCGCTATCGCCGCCGTAGAGCACTTTGTCGAGCATGACGCTTTCCACGACCATGGCGATCGCCGAATAGACCGACAGCTCAAAATTGCCGAAGGCGATCAGCGTTGCCGTAACGACCACGGCGTTGACGATCATCGCCATGCTGCCCGTGCGGATATGACGGTACTTTTTGCGCAGAATTTTGATCACGATATCGGTGCCGCCCGTGCAGCCGCCCGAGCGGTAGACGAGTCCGAGACCGATCGCATCAAAAAATGCACCGCAGAGTGCCGCCACGATCAGATCATCCGTCAGCGGTACGACCTTTGCCGCGAGCGGCTCAAGGATATTCATCAGTACCGAAGCAAACGAGGTGGCGTAGATGGTCAGGAAGAAAAACTTTTTTCCCAGACGAAACCACGCCAAAATCAACAGCGGGATGTTTAAAAGCAGTACGAGTGTACCGGTGGACACAGCAGGGAAGAGGTTGCTGATAATAACGGCAAAACCGGTCAGTCCGCCGGGTGCGAGCATGGAAGGATCGTAGAAAAAGGTCACGGCGACGGCGAACAGCGATGCACCGAGGGTGGCAAGCAGCAGGCTTTTCCCAAGAGACTTTGTTTTCATAAAAACGCCTCCGGTTGTTTTTATTCAACTATAGTATAGCATGAAATTCGATGCAGATATATTATTTTTAAAAAAAGTGTTACAATTCTCTTGTATTTGTGCTACAATACTGTAAAACTATTTTCGTATGGAGACAGACTATGTTTTGGACGGCTTTCGGGATCATTACGGCGGTGATCGTCGTTGTACTTTCGGCACTGCTGCTGTTTATCTGCCGCAAGATGTTTGATCTTGCGCTGGTGCGCGGCAACAAGGTCATCGGCGGGGACGGCTTTGAGGAGCAGCTTGCCGATTTCAAGGGCGAGTGGGAAGCGGGAAAGGCGCTCTATGATTCCATCGCCAAAGAGGATGTGTGGATCACGAGCTTTGACGGGCTGAGGCTGCACGGTGAGCTCCTTAAAAACGGCGACGGCAAGAAACTGCTGATCGAGGTACACGGCTTCCGTTCGAGCGCGAAGCACGATTTTATTGCGGCGATGCCGTATTTCTACGGGAAAGGCTTCAGCATTCTGCTGATCGATCTGCGCGCGCACGGAGAGAGCGAGGGCGAGTACATTACATACGGTGTGCATGAGCGCTGCGATCTGCGCGACTGGGTATACTTTGCCATGGAAAAGCTCGGTGCCGATATCGAGATCGTCCTGCACGGCATTTCGATGGGTGCGTCCACGGTGCTGATGACAAGTGCGCTCGATCTGCCCGAAAATGTGCGCGGTATCATCGCGGACAGCGGCTATACTTCGCCGTATGATATCTTTGTCCGTGTGTTGGAGCACTCCTTCCACGCAAAACCGTTCCCGATCCTGCCGATCACGCAGCTGATGGCGGAGCATAAGGCAAATTTCGGCTTCAAGGACGCGTCCACTTTGGACGCGATGGCGGAGAACACCATCCCCGTCTTGTTCGTGCACGGCGAGGACGATGACTTCGTGCCGATCGAGATGAGCGAGGCTAACTACAACGTCTGCAAGGCGGAAAAGCAGTTTGTCCGCGTGCCCGGCGCGCGCCATGCCTGCGGCTATGTCGTGGACAAAGAGCGCTGCGAAGCGGCGTTGGATGCGTTTTTTGAGCATGCATTCCAAAATGCATGATGCTTTGCTGAAAAATGAAAAATCCTGCAAAAATTCTAAAAAACGGTGGAATTTTTGCAGGATTTTTGTTGACTTCTTGCATTTGATTTGCTATAATAAAAAGGATGCTTGTACACGCAAGCACAATGACAGTATACAGTAAGAGAGTGTTGAAATGAGAAAAGATCTGATCCGCGAGATCGAAGAAATGATGCCCACGTTTTCCAAGGGGCAGAAGACCATTGCAAACTATTTGATCCACAACTACGATAAAGCGGCATATCTCACCGCATCCCGTCTCGGCAAAGAGGTCGGCGTATCCGAGTCCACGGTCGTGCGCTTTGCGATCGAGCTCGGCTTTGACGGCTATCCGGGGCTCCAGCATTCCTTGCAGGAGATCATCCGTACGCGCCTGACTACAAAGCAGCGTATGGAGGTCACCAACACGCGCATCGGCAACGGCGACATTCTGAACAGCGTTTTGGAGTCGGACATCGATAATATCCGCCGCACGATGGAGGAGATCAACCGTGAGGATTTCAGCGAGGCGGTACGCAAGATCATTTCTGCCAAGAATATTTATATCCTCGGTATGCGTTCTTCCGGCTCTTTGGCAAGTTTTTTGGCGCATTACTTCCGCTTGATCTTTGACAATGTCCGTCTGGTGCAGGCGACCAGCGGCAGTGAGGTTTTTGAACAGATGCTGCGCATCGGTGATGGCGATGTGATGATCGCCATCAGCTTCCCGCGCTACAGCGCCCGTCTCATCAACGCGGTCGCATACGCAAAAGAGCAGGGGGCAAACATCGTTGCCGTGACCGACAGCGTGCTCTCGCCCATCGCGCCGTATGCCAACCAGACGCTTGCCTGCCGCAGCGATATGGCATCCATCGTGGATTCCTTCGTGGCGCCGCTCAGCATTCTCAACGCGCTGGTCGTGGCAATTGCCAAGGAGATGCAGGACGATCTCAGTGACGTATTTGACAAGCTCGAACGCATCTGGGATGAGTTCAATGCGTATGCAAAGGTGCACGACTGATATGCGGATCGCTGTAATCGGTGCGGGCGCTGCAGGGATGATGGCGGCGGGACGCGCTGCCGAGCTCGGCGGCGACGTCACTTTGTTTGAAAAGAACGCTTTCAGCGGAAAAAAACTGCGCATCACGGGCAAGGGCAGATGCAATGTCTGCAACGACTGCGATGTCAACACCGTGATCGAGAACGTACCCACCAATCCGCGCTTTTTGTATACCGCTTTAAACGCTTTTGCCCCTGCGGATACAAAGGCGTTTTTCGAGGAACGCGGCGTACCGCTCAAAACCGAGCGCGGCAACCGCGTTTTTCCCGTGTCGGACAACGCGGAGGAGATTGTGAACGCACTGCGTGCATATACTAAGGAGAATGGCGTGCACTATGTGCCCGAGACGGTTCGCTCCGTGCGGATCGACGGCGACGGCTTTGCCGTCACTGCCGCACGCGACTATTCTTTTGACCGCGTGATCGTGGCGACGGGCGGCGCATCCTATCCGCGCACCGGTTCCACGGGAGACGGATACCGCTTCGCGCGTGAAATGGGCATCGAGGTCACGGCACTTTCCCCCTCGCTCGTGCCGCTCGAGACTGTGGAGCGCGATCCTGCGGAAATGCAGGGACTTTCGCTCAAAAACACCGCGCTCGAAGTGATCGATACGGCAAGCGGCAAGTGCATCTACCGCGATTTCGGCGAGATGCTGTTCTCGCACTACGGCGTGACCGGACCGATGATTTTAAGTGCATCCTCGCATCTGCGCAAGGTCGAGAGCGGCAGATATGTCTTGAAGCTGGATCTCAAACCCGCGCTCGATGAAAAAACGCTCGACGCGCGTTTGCTTTCGGATTTCGGCAAGTTTGCCAACCGCGATTTTGCCAACAGCCTCGGCGAGCTGCTGCCGCAAAAGATGATCCCCGTGATCATCAGACGCTGCGGCATTGATCCGCAGAAAAAGGTCAACGCCATCACCCGCGAGGAGCGCCGCGCACTGCTTGCACTGCTCAAGGGCTTTACCCTGACCGTCAAGCAGCCGCGCCCCATCAGCGAGGCGATCATCACCTCGGGCGGTGTCTCGGTCAAGGAGCTCTCCCCGAAGACCATGGAGGCAAAAAAGGTTCCCGGCTTGTTCTTCTGCGGTGAGGTCATTGACGTAGATGCCTACACGGGCGGATTTAATTTGCAAATCGCGTTTTCCACTGCGCGCCTTGCGGCAGAAAACGCGATCTGGTGAAAGGATATATTGGATTTTTATGATAGGAATTGCGATTGACGGGCCGAGCGGCGCGGGCAAAAGTACCATTGCCAGGGCGCTTGCCAAAGAGCTTGGGTATATCTATGTCGATACCGGCGCCATCTACCGCACGGTGGGACTCTATATGTACCGCGTCGGCGTTTCCACCGAGGATACCGCCGGCATCGAAAAGAACCTGCCCGATGTGCAGTTTGAACTGAAATACGAAAACGGCGAGCAGAAGATGTATCTTTGCGGCGAGGATGTCAGCGACAAGATCCGCACGCCGATCATTGCCAAATATGCGTCGGTCGTATCAGCGGTGCCGAGCGTCCGCGCGTTTTTGCTGGAAACGCAGAAAAAGCTTGCCCGCGAGAACAATGTCATCATGGACGGCAGAGATATCGGCACGGTCATCCTGCCAAGTGCCGAGGTCAAGATCTTTTTGACCGCCTCTGCGGAGTCGCGTGCAGACCGCCGCGTGAAGCAGCTCGCCGAGAAAGGCGAGATCGTCGGCTACGAGGAGACGCTCGCCGCCATCCGTGAGCGCGATGAACGCGACAGCGGACGCGATGTGGCGCCGCTGAAAGCCGCGGAGGATGCCGTGTTGCTCGATACCTCGGCGCTCACGCTCGAGGAGAGCGTTGCCGCCGCGAAAAAGATCGTGGAAGACCGCCTCGGCGAAAAAAAAACGCAGAAACAGTCTGTAAAAAATAAAGATAAAAACCATAGCGGTTTGTACTATTGGCTCCTCAAATATGTCGCCCCCTTCGTTCGGCGATTGATGTGCGTGCATACCTACGGCACCGACAACGAGAAGAACGAAGGGCCGCTGATCATCTGCGCTAACCATACCGCGATATTTGATGTGCTCTCGCTCGCCGTCAGCTTCAAGCGTCAGCTTCGCTATCTTGCCAAAAAAGAGCTGTTCAAGATCCCGCTGCTCTCGCAGCTGATCAGTGCGCTCGGTGCGTATTCGGTCGATCGCGGGGCAAATGATGTCGGAGCGATCAAAAAGACGCTCAGCCTGCTGCAGAACGGTGAAGTCGTTGCCATGTTCCCGCAGGGAACGCGGTATCGCGGCGTTGATCCGGCAGAAACGCCTGTCAAAAACGGCGTCGGCATGATGGTCTACCGCTCGCATGCGGATGTGCAGCCGGTATTCATTCGCGTCAAGGGGTATAAATACCGATTCCTGCGCCGCAAGGATGTCATTATCGGCGAGCCGATCCGCTATGAGGAATTCGGCTTTACAAACGGCGGCAAGGAAGAGTACGAGCGCGCGGCAAAGCTAGTGTTTGACCGCATCTTGGCGCTCAGAAACGAGGGACTTGACAAGTGAAGGTAACCGTAGCGAAAGAAGCGGGGTTCTGCTTCGGTGTCAAACGTGCGACCGACTTCGTTGAAAAAGAGCTCGTGGGCAGCGCCGAGGTATACATCCTCGGGCACCTGATCCATAACCGCATCTATAACGAACAGCTTGCAGAGCGCGGCGCAAAGGTGATCGGCATCGACGATGTGGAAGCGATCGCAAAGCAGGGCAGAGAAGCGCGCGTGATCATCCGCACGCACGGCATCCCGAAGGGACAGGAGCAGCATCTGCGCACGCTCGAGGCGCAGTATCCGAATCTGCTCATCGAGGACATGACCTGCCCGTTTGTCAAAAAGATCCATAAGATCGCCGACGAAAATACAAGCGCGGATACCACGCTTGCCGTGGTCGGCAATCCCGTGCACCCCGAGGTGCTCTCCATTTTGAGCTATGCCAAGGGCGAAAGTGCGGTCTTTGACAGCGAAGAAACGCTCGAAAAGTATATCGAGCAGGAAAAAAATCCCGAAAAATCCATTATTTTGGTTGCGCAAACCACTCAAAACACATCACTTTGGAAAAAATGTGAGAAAAAATTCAAAAAAGTATATACAAACGCAATTATTTTTGATACAATATGTAGTGTTACGGAAAAAAGGCAGTGTGAGGCGGCAGACCTTGCACAGCACAGCGACGGTATGATCGTGATCGGGGGCAGAGAAAGCTCCAACACGCACAAGCTGTTTGAGATCGCCTCGGCACACTGTAAGAAGTGTGTTCTCGTGGAGAACGCCGAGGAAATTCAAAAAAGCGATTTTTCCGATTGCATTTCTATTGGTATTACGGCCGGGGCTTCCACTCCGAGCGGTATTATAGAGGAGGTATATAAAACCATGGCAGAACTTGAAAACTTTGAAGAACTTCTTGAGGCTTCATTCAAAACTTTAAATACAGGAGATACCGTAGTCGGCACAGTTATGTCGGTTTCGAACAACGAGATCCGTCTTGACCTCGGCGCAAAAGCAACGGGCGTCATTACATACGACCAGATTACCGACGAGCCGGGCGCAGATCTGAATGCAATGTTCAAGATCGGCGATCAGGTTGAGGGCTTTGTAATCAAGGTCAGCGACATCGACGGTATCGCTGTACTGTCCAAGAAGCGCGTTGACTCCGACAAGAACTGGAAGTATATTGTCGAAGCTAAGGAAAACGACACCGTTCTCGAGGGCAAGGTCGTTGAGGCTGTTAAGGGCGGCGTTCTGATCTCCCTTTCCGGTGTTCGCGTATTCATCCCCGCATCGCTCAGCGGCGTACCGAAGGGCGGCGATCTTCAGACGCTCGTAGGCACCACCCAGAGAGTGAAGATCATCGACATCAACGAGCAGCGCCACAGAGCATATGCTTCGATCCGTGCCGTACTCCGCGAGGAGCGCAAGGCAAAGGAAGATGCATTCTGGGCAACCGTTGAAGAGGGCAAGCACTATCAGGGTACCGTTAAGAATCTCGCTACCTACGGTGCATTCGTTGACCTCGGCGGCGTAGACGGTATGGTGCACAACAGCGAGCTGTCCTGGAAGCACATCAAGCATCCTTCGCAGGTCGTTAAGGTTGGCGACGTCATCGACGTATGGGTCAAGTCCTTCGACAAGGAGACCGGCAAGATCTCCCTCGGCTACAAGACCGACGACATGAACTCCTGGTACGTATTCAAGAATAAGTACGCAGTAGGCGATGTTGCTACCGTTAAGATCGTAAGCTTTACGCCCTTCGGCGCATTCGCTGAGATCGTTCCCGGTACCGACGGTCTGATCCACATTTCGCAGATCTCCAAGACCAAGATCGCACAGCCCTCTGACGTTCTTGAGATCGGTCAGGAAGTGGAAGTTAAGATTATCGACATCGACGAGGAGAAGGAAAAGGTCAGCCTTTCCATCCGCGCTCTTCTCGAGGATGCTGCAGCAGAAGCCGCAGAAGCTCCCGCTGACGCAGAGTAATTTCACAAGTAAAAAGCAGTGTGCAATGCACAGCAGTGTGCATCGCACGCTGCTTTTTTATACACCAATATTAGAACAAAACCGGTTGACAAAAGTGAAATAATAGGATATCCTATACATAGAAAGGGGGAAGTGCTTTGAAAAAAATAATCGCATCGATCGTTGTCATGGCACTGGCTGTGGTTATGTTGTCCTGCGGCAGTGTTGAAAAAGAGCTGTTAGGCAAATGGAAAATAGAGGTCAGTGTGATGGGGCTTGCAGAGGAGCCCGAAACGCAATATTTAGAGATCGTTTTTACGGAAGACGGTACAGGATACGGTAAAATGCCGTTTGTAGCACAAGTTGATTTCGCATATGCGTTGGATGGCGAAGTAATGACGTTTGCGTATGTTGACAGGGACGGAACCAAGGTCGAAAAGACGGTCCCTTTTGCCCTCGAGGATACCACACTCACTTTTTTCTCTGATCGAGCCGATGTAGTATTAAGTAAGACGTAACAAAGGCGTTCTTTCGCCGGTAAAACGAGACAGCCTTCGGCACAATATCAAAGCACCAAGCTCCGATGAACTTGGTGCTTTTGATTTTGGTTGGAAGAAAAGAGGGGGCAAACATCGCCGCCCGAGATCCTTCGCTTCGCTCGAGGATGACTAAGGGCGGGTTTGAGCAAAATGCTGATAAAAGCGTAATCCCCCGCTTGTCATCCTTGAACGGAGCCGCAGGCGCAGTGAAGGATCTTGCGGGGAGATGTGTGCCAACTATTATGTTGCTTATTGAAGAAAATTGCGCATCAGTGGAGAGCTTTCAGGATTCCATGATCTCCTGCAGATACTGCTTATACTCCGCTACGGCGCTTTCGGGGGCTTGGATCTTGACGAGTTTACCGAGGCCTGTGAGCCAGCCGAAAAATTGTGGGCTGATAAAGACGCGCACGGTGACGTCAAAGGTGCCG
>JAFTOT010000046.1 GCA_017463665.1 Clostridia bacterium
AAATTCTTCTCTCATGGTTTCCAACCGTTGTTCTTTCCAAGGCATAGTCGTCTCCTTTCGACGCTTTTATGCCTTTATTATACATCTTTTTTGTAAACCATGTTGCTTCACTTTCTGTAAACTATGTTACTACACTATACATATCATCCGCCCGTTTTGCTTGACTGCGATGTACAGCAGGCGGGCGGCTAATAGCCGCCCCTACCGTGTTTTTTCACCGCCGTTACGCCCGTAAGCTTCCATTTCCCACGCTTTCCCATGGTTACTCCTCGTACACGGCGAGCGCGTATTCCCGGTCGATCTCGGTATAAAAATGCAGCGCGGCGGTATCCACGCTCAGTGCCGCGGCAAGGCCGCTGCCCTGCCACTTGCCGTAGGCTTCCTTCTTCGTCCATACCTCGTAAAAGCGGCGCAGCAGCGCATCGTCCTGCTCTGTCTTCGGCAGGGCAAAATCGCGCTCGGTCGGCACTCTGCCGAAAACATACACCTGCTCGGCAGGCGTGAAAAAGCGCTTTGCCACCCCGAGGGAAAGGGGACGGATCTGCTCGATGTCCGTGCCGATCTCCCGCTCGGACATGGCGAGGATCACCCGATCGGCACTGTGGCTGAGGCTGAACTGCAGCGGCAGATCGATAAAATAAGGCTTGCCCGCCGCTGTACGCAGGGTAGGCGGATCGCTCACGCCGTACAGCTCCTCTGCCGCGCGGCGGATCAGCAGCCGCCCCGCAAGCGCACGCTTGCGGTCATCCGCATGCACCATGCGGCCGATACGCTTGCGCTGCTCGATCGGCAAAGTGGCAACAAGGCATGGGTATTCCTCGTCCGACATCTCGCGGATATCATAGCGATACAGCTTAATCATCGGTCGCCACCGCCGTTTCCGCGGGATATTTTGCATCATGCATCTGTTTGATCAGCCCGCCGACCGCATAGATGAACTGCGTATTGGCACGTTTGAGATGCCCCTCATCGAGGTTGGACATGAACACCAGCACGTACGGGTGCTCCTCGTTCAAAACCACTGCGCCGTCGCAATAGGAATCGACGTCCCAACCGTATTTGTGCGCGACGCGCTCGGGCGCTAGGGCGCGCTGGAGCATGACCGTCTGCTGCGAATCGCACATGATCTCCGCGAGCCATTCGCCGTATCGGTTCTCGGCGGTAAGATATGTATACAACACTGCAAAGAATTTGCCGTACTGCACCGCGTTCGTGCGCCACCAGGAACCGAATCGCGTGATCTCCAGACCGTTTTCGGTCATGATCTCTGCGAAAAAGCCGGTTCCGAACCGCTTTTGCAGCATGGAAAACGCGGTGTTGTCACTGTAGCGCATCGTGTAGGCAATCAGCTCCTGCACGGTATAAGGCGTGCCGTCCTCGGCTTTTTGCAGGCGTCCGGTCCCCTCCACGAGCATGTCCTTGGTGTAGACGATCTCATCGGCAAGGTCGATCTCATCGCGCTCCGCCTTTTGCAAAAGCGCAAAAACATAGACCGTCTTGATCATCGATGCGCCGAAGATCACCGTGTCGGGCGCAAACACCAGCGTTTCGCCGTCGGTGAGATCCTTGTAGTAGAGTCCGACCACGCCGTCGATCTCATAGGTGATGATCTGCGGTGCCGCAGTCGTTTCGGGCACTGCCGTTGTCTCGG
>JAFTOT010000012.1 GCA_017463665.1 Clostridia bacterium
CTCACCTATATAGTCTCATTTCTTCGATTTTGGTTTGCTGTTTTTGCAAAAAACTTGCGTGCGCGGGCAAATCCGTGTTACAATCGAAACAAAAGGAGGCACAGTATGGCATACAGTGAGCTGATCAAAAACTTTGACCGCATCCGTGACTACATGCGCGAGTTTTATGTCTACGGGTTCAAGAGCCGCGAGGAGTATGACAAAAAGAGCGCACGCTCCTACGACGACGAGCGCCGCCGCATCGAAAGCTGGCTCGGCGACTATATGGGCTTTCGGCAGACCGCCGACGGCAAAAATGTGTTTCTCTCGATCGACAGCCGCACTTCCGTGCACAATCCCCTCTATGCCGCGTGGAAGGCGCGCAGTTTTACCGACGGCGACATCACACTGCACTTTATCCTCTTTGACATCCTGCACTCCCCCGAGGTCGCGCTCTCCCTCGGCGAGATCACCGAGAAGATCGACGGCGAATATCTTGCGCACTTTGAAGCGCCGAAGGTCTTTGACGAATCCACCGTGCGCAAGAAGCTGAAAGAATATGCCACAGAGGGACTTGTCACGGCCGAAAAGCGCGGCAAGACCGTTTTCTACCGCCGCACGGCAGACACGCCGCTCCCCGATGCGGAAGTGCTCCACTTCTTCTCGGAGACCGCACCTTGCGGCGTGATCGGCTCGTTTCTGCTGGATAAGACCGAACCGCGCCGTAACTGCTTTGCCTTCAAGCACCATTACATCACACAGACACCCGACAGCGACATTCTCTGCACACTGCTTGCTGCCATGCAGGAAAAGCGCGCCGTCACCATCCAAAACCTCGGTAAGCACGGCGATGAACCGATATTTTTCCGCGTTGTGCCGCTGCGCATCTATATCAGCACGCAAAACGGGCGGCAGTATCTCATGGCGTATCGGTTCGACGGGCATAAGATCTCTTCTTTCCGTCTCGACTATATCTTACATGCGGAAGTCGGCGAGGTCAACCGCCGTTTTGACATCTTGCGCAAAAAGCTCGATGAACTGCAAAAACACATATGGGGCGTGGTCGCAAAGCGCGAAGATACCCCCACCGAGCATGTAGAATTCACGGTGCAATTCGGTGCGGACGAGGAGCACATCTACCGCCGTCTGCTGCGCGAAAAACGCTGCGGCACTGTAGAGCGCATCGACAAGCACCACGCAAAATTCACGGCGGATGTATACGACAGCGGCGAGATGATGCCATGGATCCGCACATTTATCTGCCGCATTACCGCGATCCAATTCTCCAATAAAAAGCTCCAGCGACAATTTCGGCAAGACTTAGACACCATGTACGCGATGTACGGTCTGAAAGGCGGTGACGGCGATGCTGTTCAGTGAGCTCTACGGCGCATATTACAATACGGTGGCAAAGATCCTTGCCGCCGCGGTCAAAGGCGAGCTGACCGAAAAGGAAATGCGCCGCATCGCAGACGAAAATGCCTTTTCCGAAAGCGCACTGTCGATCCTGCCCGCGCTGAAAGAGGAAAAATGGCAGCTCGTCACGCGCGATCTGCATACCCCGCTCCGCCATGCACCAACGATGCCGCTCACCCTGCTGCAAAAGCGCTGGCTGAAAGCGATCTCGCTCGACCCCCGCGTGCGGCTGTTTGATATTCCGACGGACGGTCTCAAAGATGTGGAGCCGCTGTTCACGCCCAAAGACTACTGCGTGTTTGACAGCTACGCCGACGGCGACGATTATGAAAGCGAAGCCTACATACAGCACTTTCGGCGCATCCTCGATGCGGTCAAAAACCGCTATCCGCTGAAACTGGAAGTCGAAAACCGCAAGGGCGAGCTTGTGCAGATGAACGTGATCCCGGAGTACATCGAATATTCCGAAAAGGACGATAAATTCCGTTTGATCACTTCGGGCTGCGGATACGCGCCGACCGTAAACATCGGGCGTATCCGCTCCTGCAAGCGCTATTACGGCGGTAATATCCAAGTGCGCGGCAGTCTGCCGAAACAGCCGAGAAAGCTCGTTTTGGAGCTTTCCGACGAGCGCAACGCGCTCGAACGCATGCTGCTCCATTTTGCCCATTTTGAAAAGCAGGCAGAGCGGCTGGGCGAGGACAAATACCGCGTAACGCTTTTCTACGATCAAGACGACGAGACCGAACTCGTCATCCGCGTGCTGTCCTTCGGTCCCCTTGTAAAAGTGATCGAGCCCGACCGCTTCGTAAATCTCATTCGCGAAAGACTCCTGAAGCAAAAAAGCTGTGAACTGTAATGCATGATGTTCTTAGCGGAGAATTTACACTTAACGCAAAGTTAAGCATCGCATTTAACCGGTCAAACGCACAACAGGCATGGGCCAAACTTTGAAACAAGCAGAAAAAGAGCAAGAGTAAAAGGATAAAAGTCCTTCTATTCTTGCTCTTATTTCTTTGTGGCGATATGTCAACATCTTTAACTCGATATGTTCTCGCTTTGCTCGAACTCGATATATTATCGCTTCGCGCCAATTCGATATGAGATAAATCCCTCGTTTGCGAAGCAAACATATCGAGCGCGTCAGCGCATATCGAACACCGCAAGTGTATATCGAAAATCCCGTAAGGGATTTATCTCGATGCGTGTTATCCGTTATGGATAACACGCTAAGTTCGCAGCTTTTTTTCCGTGATATACTCGGAAAGTTTTGGTAGGATAAGAGTGCGATAAGGCTTTTGCGGGTGCTTACACAGCACTGCGGTGCGCGAGGAGGTTCCAAAGCGTATACCAAGCCCAGTTGCGAGAAAGGTGATCGCTCACGCGATGGGGTTCAACTCCCCATATCGGTTTACGCAGGTTCGAATCCTGCCCTATGACCTGTCAAGTCATATGCCGGTTGGACGGTTTTGCCGCAAGGCAGCAGGCGACGCAAATGCGCCGCACACACTGTGCAATCTTCCCGCAAGCAGCATGCGGCTCTGCCGCAAAGCTGTACGCAATACATCCCTTGCCCTGTCGGCAGACGGATACCGATGCTTTCCATCATGCGCCAAAAGTTTTCTTTCCGCGTATGTGCGATGCATCTCAAGTCTGCCGCCGCAAAGGATGTAGGGAGGATCGCATACGAATATTTTTCACTCTTTGGAGGTATTACATATGAAAACGATCATTCACGAAAACGCAAGAGGCTTTCTCTTTAACAACGGAAGATTTGTAAAAATGCTCGCGCCCGGCAAGTATCACACCTTCGGCGACAGGATCATCGAAGTTGCCGATCTCGAAGCGCCCATCTGCTCGGGACTCTGCTCGCTCGACACCCTGCTTGCAGACGGCGAGATCGCAAAGCAGGCAGTCACCGTGGAAGTTGCCGATCAGCAGCTCGCGCTCCACTATGTAAACGGCAAGTTCTGCGACGCGCTGACCGTAGGCAAGCACGCCTACTGGACGGTGTTTGACAAGCACGAGTTCCGCATCCTCGACATCTCCTCGCCCGAAGCAGCAAACGACGTGCCCGAATACATCTTCGCATCCCTGCCCCTCGGTCTGTACAAAAAAGTCGAGGTCGCGCAGTACCAAAAGGCACGCCTGTACATCGGCAAAAAGTTTGTAAAGCTGCTCGAGAGCGGCACTTACTACTTCTGGCACACGGGTATCTCAGTGGACGTGGAGACTGTAGACACGCGCCTGACGCAGATGAACATCGTCGGTCAGGAGATCCTCACGCAGGACAAAGTCTCGATCCGCGTAAACTTTGTCGCAAGCTACAAGATCACCGATTTTGTCAAGATCGCGACCGAGATCAACAACTTTGAGGAACAAGTACACATCGCCGCACAGCTCGCACTGCGCGACTATGTGGGCAAGCACAAGCTCGACGAGATCCTCGAAAACAAAGAGGAAATGTCCGCCTATGTCTTCGAGCGTCTGAAAGCCAAGGAAAACGAATTCTTCCTTGAGATCACCGATGCGGGTGTCAAAGACATCATTCTGCCCGGCGAGATCCGCGACATCATGAACACCGTTCTTGTCGCCGAGAAGCGCGCACAGGCAAACGTGATCACCCGCCGCGAGGAGGTCGCCTCCACGCGTTCACTGCTGAACACCGCCAAGCTGATGGACGAAAATCAGACGCTCTACAAGCTCAAGGAGCTGGAATACATCGAGCGCATCTGCGAAAACGTCGGCAACATCAACCTCGGCTCGGGCGGCGATATCCTCACCCAGCTTGCCGCCGTCCTGCGCGGCAGTGCGACGTAGAAAGGAACTGCTATGATCAAGATTCAAGGCACATACAACACCGCGGTCTGCTACACGCCGTCTTTGGAAGAAGCCGCCGAAAAGCAGATCCGCGCCGTGTGCGACACGGCGGCATTTGCCGACTGCAAGATCCGCATCATGCCCGATGTACACGCAGGCAAGGGCTGTACCATCGGCACGACCATGACCGTCACGGACAAAGTGGTACCGGGCATGGTCGGCGTAGACATCGGCTGCGGCATGGAGACGGTCAAACTCGCCGAAAAGGAGATCGACTTTGCTAAGCTGGACGCGTTGATCCGCCGCGAGATCCCCTGCGGACGCGAGGTGCGAGATGAGCCGCACGCATATGCGAAGCACATCCGCGTATCCACGCTCCGCTGTGCGGAGCATGTCGATGTCAAGCGCGCGGTGCTCAGCATCGGCACGCTCGGCGGCGGCAACCATTTTATCGAGGTCGACCGCGATGCGGACGGCAGCCTCTACCTCGTCGTCCACTCGGGCAGTCGACATCTCGGCTGTGAGGTCGCGGAATACTACCAAACCGAGGGGTACAAAGCGCTCTGCGGCAATTCCAAGGCGCAGATTACTGCGGTCATCGAACAACTCAAAGCCGAAGGACGGGAGCAGGAGATCGAGTCGACACTCAAAGCGCTCAAAAAGCAGTCCGCCCTGCCCGACGGACTGCCGAGGGACCTCGCCTATGTCGAGGGACAGCTCTTTGCCGACTACATCCACGATATGCACCTCGTACAGCAGTTCGCTGCGCTCAACCGCATGGCAATGACCGAGGTGATCCTCGGCGGCATGGGACTGACCGAAGTCGAACGCTTCACCACCATCCACAACTACATCGACACCGAGGAAATGATCCTGCGCAAAGGCTCTGTTTCGGCAAAATGCGGCGAAAAGCTGCTCATCCCCATCAACATGCGCGACGGAAGCCTCGTCTGCATCGGCAAGGGCAATCCCGAATGGAACTGCTCGGCACCGCACGGTGCAGGACGGCTGATGAGCCGCCGCGCGGCATTCGACATGCTCTCACTGGAGCAATACCGCGCCGAAATGGCGGGGATCTACTCCACCTGCGTAAACGAAGATACACTTGATGAATCCCCCATGGCATACAAAAGCATCGAGGAGATCATCGAGCAGATCGAACCGACCGCAAAGATCATCGCACGCATTCAGCCGCTGTACAATTTCAAAGCGGCGGAATAATGACAAAAACCGGCTTGCGCGGCAAGCCGGTTTTTGCGTTTGCGCATACACTGGTATTGATGCAATTTTTTATCTTACGGAGGATCTACATGCATACCGACAATTATATAGAGAAATCACTGGAGCTGCACCTGTTTTTCGGGCGGATCATGAAGGAACACTCGCTGTTTTTGCGCGCGGGGTTCACGCCTGCGGATCCGTCCTTTTCTGCAAGGGCGGAGCTTTTTAAACAGGAGTTTGAAAACCTCCTGGGCAATGCCGTATCGATCAGCTGCGGCGTTGTGCGCAAAGAGGTTTTGTGCTCGGGAGAGATCGTGACCGAGTTCACCACTGCGGCGGAAAAGCAGACCGAAGCCTTTACAGGCATCGCCATCAACAAAGAGCTCACAGCCCGCGAGCTGCGCCTGTGCAATGACTGCCGCCCGAGACGCATCGCCAATCTGCGCGCTGTAGTACGGCAGCTCAACCGCAGAGCGCTGGAACTCTTGAACGGACTGATCCGCTTCAAGGAGCAGATCTTGGAAAAAGTTTTGCACTGCGAAATGTTCACAATGAACTATCCCTTGCTGATCGAACACATCATCCGCGAGGCAAAGCTGTATCGGCAGTACGTGGAAATGCTGGAGCGCGAAGGACGCCTGACCGATCAGTCGATGCAGGAGGTCGAGTGCTTCTGGAACCAAATTATGATGGAGCACGCACTGTTCATTCGCGGACTCCTCGACCCGACCGAGGGCGAGCTGATCCAATCGGCAGACAACTTCGCCGCGGAGTACGGCAAACTGCTCGAAGCCTGCAACCGCGCACAGGATCAGACACTGGAAACCACCTCGCTGGATGAAACCGTGCGATTCCGCGATTTCAAGCGGGCGGGCACCGAGGGCATCGAGCAGTGCAAGATCCGCTCGGTCATCCTGCCCCTGCTCGCCGACCATGTCCTGCGCGAAGCCAACCACTATATCCGCCTGCTGACCGAATAGATTTCCGACCATGTTCCGCGCCCCTCGAGATCCTTCGCTACGCGCAAGGATGACAGCGAGGGGCGCGCATAACAACAAAAAACGACTTGCCGCGGCAAGTCGTTTTTACTTTCTGTTACGGGCGGAGGCCCATTCCGCCTTCGAGCGTCACGGTTTCGCCGTTCATAAACTTGAAATCGGGCGAAGCAAGCTGTACGCAGACGCGGCCGATCTCCATCTCGGAATCGCCGAAGTGTCCTGCGGGCGGCATTTTCACATTTGCCTTGAACGCATCGGGATATGCCTTCTCAAAGTTCTCGAGCTGTGCGGTCCATGCCAGCGGGCAGACCACATTGGTGTTGATGCCGTCCTTTGCCCATTCGGTAGCTGCTACTCTCGACAGACCGCGGATGCCTTCCTTGGCTGCCGCATAGGAGCACTGACCGTAGTTGCCGAACAGACCCGCGCCCGAAGCAAAGTTGATGATGCTGCCCTGCGTTTCCTTCAGATACGGATAGCAAGCCTTCATGTAGTAGAAGGTGGCATAGAGACCGGAGTACATCGCAAGGTCGAACTGCTCGGTGGTGTGATCCTGAATCGTCACGCCCGACGCGGATGCCTGCGCGTTGTTGATCAGAACATCAATTCTGCCGAAAGCTTCCATCGCCTTTGCGGCAACATCCTTTGCAATTGCCTCGTTGTCAGAGCCCGCAGAAATATCCGCCGCGAGAGCCAGCACCTTGATGCCGTACAGACGCTCAAGTTCTTCCTTCGCCTTCTCGAGCTTACTTACATTACGACCGGTGATGACCAGATTCGCACCTTCTTTTGCATAAGCGGTCGCAATACCGTAGCCGATGGAGCCGCATCTGCCGTCCGAAAGAACCGCATAGCCCGCACCGGTGATGATCGCTGTTTTTCCTGTCAAGAATCCCATGTTGATATCCTTCCTTTACGATAGATTTGTATTAACATCTATAGTATAACACATCTTTTGCTTGCGTTGCAACAAAAATCCCGCCATTCGGCGGGATTTTTTGTTTGAAAAATACTCTTGTAGGGCGCGACGTCCTCGACGCGCCGTTTTACTATGGCGCATGCGGCGATAGGGGATGTCGCGCCCTACAATGTGTCTGCATCGCCGTTACACACATAAACTTTCATTTATCTTTACATTTGTTCAAAAATGGTTTATACTTTACTTATCAATACAACTTATGAGGGACTTTACTATGCTTGTACAGGACAGATTTTTAAAATACGTTTCCTTTGACACGCAATCGGACGAAAACAGCGCGAGCGTGCCGAGCACCGAAAAGCAAAAGCTTCTGGGCGCATACCTCGCGGACGAACTTGCGCGCATCGGACTTTCGGACGCGCACATGGACGAATACGGCTATGTTTATGCCTTTTTGCCTGCGACAGAAGGGTATGAAGACCGCAACGCCATCGGTTTCATCGCACACATGGACACCTCGCCCGATGTCAGCGGCAAGGATGTAAAACCCGCGATCGTACACTACGAGGGCGGTGACATTCCGCTCGGTGACGGTACCGTTATCACACGTGAAAAGGACTTCCCCTTTCTCGCAAAATACGTCGGGCAAGACCTGATCGTGACCGACGGCACTACTTTACTGGGAGCAGACGATAAAGCCGGTGTAGCCGAAATTTTGACCGCCTGCGAGCATCTTGTCGCCCACCCCGAGATCCCGCACGGTCGGATTGCCGTGGGCATCACGCCCGACGAGGAGATCGGCAGCGGTGCAGATCACTTTGACATTGCGAAATTCGGCGCAAAATGGGCATACACAGTGGACGGCGGCGAGATCCCCGAGATCGAATACGAAAACTTCAACGCAGCATCCGCGCACATCACAGTGCACGGCGTGAACATCCATCCCGGTACGGCGAAAAACAAGATGAAGAACGCCGTCCTCATGCTCTGCGACTTTGTGGCAAGAATGCCTGCGGCGGAAACGCCCGCGCACACCGAAAACTACGAGGGATTCTATCACATCTCCACGATAAACGGTGACGAAAGCCTCGCCAAACTCAGCATGATCATCCGCGATCACGACCGCGAAACCTTCGAGAGCCGCAAGGAATTCGTGCAGAACCTCGTTGCCTACATGAATTCCGTCTACGGCGAGGGCACTTTCGAGCTGGATCTGCGCGACAGCTACTACAACATGAAGGAAATGATCCTGCCGCACATGCACATCATCCACGCAGCCGAAGATGCCATGCGCAAGGTAGGACTTGATCCCGTCTGCGTACCGATCCGCGGCGGCACCGACGGTGCAAGACTCTCCTTTATGGGTCTGCCCTGCCCCAACCTCGCCACCGGCGGCATGAACTTCCACGGCATCCACGAACTCATCCCCGTCCGGTCCATGGAAAAAATGGTAGAAGTACTCGTAGAACTGATGCGAGCGTAAGAATCAAATAACATAGAAAATGCTTCCCTTGCGGGAAGCATTTTTTATGTTACGATCTTATTTGCCGTACTTTTCAGCGAAAGCCTTGATTGCCTTCTCGAAGCACTGCATAGGAACTCTTGCAGAACCTGCGCCGATCAGACCGCCCTCTTTGTGGAACATACCGCCGTGGATCTCGGGGGAGATACCGGTCTCGATAACCTTACGGATATCAATACCTACGGGGAGGAAGTCAAAGTCGAGGTTCGGAACAGAGAATGCCGGGTTCTTGGAGATACAAATGTTCTCCATTTCGCGGGTAAGAGCAATACCATCCTTCAGTTTGAGACCGCGAAGGCTCATAACGATAGGAGCCGCACATGCTGCGAGACCACCCATACCTGCGCACTCAACTACGCAGCTATCGCCCTTCCAGGGAAGCTGGTCAGCATCGGTGAACTTGGTGGAGGTATACAGACCCTTCATCATAGGAGCAGGAGCAGTGAACCACTCATTCTCGCCCATACCTGCAACCTTGATACCGAAGGTTACACCGTTACCGCAGATAGCAGTAACCATGGTGGAATAAGGCGTGTTGATTGCGGAAAGCATTGCGGCACGGCTTGCGCCCTGACCGATACAATGGAAGAAACGAGGCGTTTCAACGATGTAATCGAGCGTGTCGAGGATCTGCTGACGGGGGAAGCCCTCGAGCTTGAAGAGCTCGGGCAGGATCTTCTTGTCAAACAGAAGGTCAGCTGCCGACTGACGAGTATGATTCTCGTCGCCCATTACAAAGCTTTCAGCCAGAATAGGCTTGATGGGAAGTCCGCCCATCTGCTTCAGAGCAGCCTTCATTACGGGGAAGAAATAATCCTTCATCTTGCGGAGATAGTCGGCAATAACCTCAGAGTAGAGACCCCAGCCGCAGAAACCGCCCTGGTTAGGACCTTCTGCGGGGAAGTTTGCAGAGATCTTGCCGGTTCTTCTATCTTCGATAATGAACATAGCAACGCTCTTGGTGATGATACCGGTACCAGCACCAACGGTGTTGGTATCCAGTGCAGAGAGGAGCTTGATCTTACCGGACTCGATCAGCTTGATAGCCTCTTCATCGGTTTCTGCCCAATGCTCAAAACGGCAAGCAGAAACGAGACCGCGGCGGTGCAGCATGGTCATGTTCTCATAGTCGATCGGAGGACCGGAGTGGATAACGGTGTAATCATCCAGACCTTCGATAACTTCGCCTGCGGGAATGATATCTACGAGATACGGCTCGGAATCGATAATGCAATGTACTGCCTTATCGTTTGCCGCATCGATCTTTTCGCTGATTTCGGGAGAAGAGATCTTGTTCAGCGCTTCCAGTACGTCTGCGCTCTGCTTTACAGGCGGCTTCCAATCGATCTGGGTTGCCTTTACTTCCTGTGCCACGAGTGCATCGTAGAAGAACTGCGTTCCGATGTTAATGACTTTAAGGTCACTCTTGTAAGTCTTTTCTGCCATCAGACTCAACCCCTTTCTTCCAGAGCTGCAAGGAATGCGCTTGCGAGCTTGGTGCTTTCATAGTTACTTCTGGTTACGATAACGCCTGCGTCAGCGAGCATCTTCTCTGCTGCGAGGGTATCCTGCGGGTCTTCGAGGGAGCCGCAAACGTTGGAGATAAAGATGATGTTGCTGCCTGCATCCTTGAGCGCCTTGCACTCATTTGCGAAAGGCGTTACGGGGTCTGCTGCAACACCGGGACCCATGATGAAGTCCATGGTTACAACTGCAACAGTGGGGTCAGCAATTTCTTTTTTGAGTCTCTTGAGCTTGAGGATCGGGTCGAATACAGGGTGCGGAGCTTCTGCGGTGAAGTCCTCTGCACCGAGGTCGAGAATGCAGTGACCGACGCTTACATCGTGGTCGGGAATCTGCGCGGCATACTTGGTGTTGAGGTTGGAGTTGAGCTGTACACCCTTATTGTGCTGGGTGTAGTAGATCATGCCTTCCTCGGTGAAGGTACCGCCGCTGAACAGACCGCGAACATACTTCTGCTCGGGACGAAGTGCGGCGACCTTCTCGGAAACGAGCGCCTTGATCTCATCATCGGTGTAGCCGATCTCGGGCTTCTTACCGGTGCAGAGCTCAACTGCCTTCACAGCAGCAGCCTCAAGGCTGAACGTGCCGTGTACATTGTGACCCTCATAGAGCTTCTCATCAGCGCCGAGGAAGATCGCAACAACAGGCTTGGAGAGTCTGTCTGCCGCGCCAAGAACCTTTGCCATAACGTCAAGGTTAGCGAGCTTGGAAACAAGCACGATTACCTTGGTATCTGCATCATCATCCAGCTTGCGCATACCTGCGAGCATCGTGATACCGCCGATCTGGGGAAGGAGGTCGTGTCCACCGGTACCGATGATCGAGGAAACACCGAGACCGAGACGCTCAACGATACAAGCAACCTCTTGGCAACCCGAACCGGATGCGCCGACAATACCGATCGGACCGGGACGAACGATGGAACCTGCGCCAAGTGCAACGCCCTTGATAAGACCTACACCGCAGTCAGGACCCATAACGAGTCTGCCCTTTTCCTGACCGTACTTCTTCAAATCAGCTTCTTCTTCCAGCGATACGTTGTCGCTGAAGATGAATACATCCAGACCCATGGAAAGAGCTCTCTTTGCCTCTGCATGCGCGTACTCACCGGGGAGAGAGATCTGTACGAGGTCATATTCGTCCTCGCGGAGATCGATCTGCGAAAGGCTCTTATAACTTACACTGCCATCCGTATCCTTATGGTCAATAAGGTCACGCATTGTCTGCATAGCAGCTTCAACCTGTTCCTCTGTGTCTGCGGTTATAGCCATAACAAGGTCATTGGGAGTAACCTCGGGGACATCATAACCCAAGTCATCGACCATAACCTCAAGGTTTGCAGGCGTGCCCATGCCGCTTTCCGCATTGGAAACGCCATCGAGCTTCATAACCTTTGCACTTACAGCCATAAGAGAAACAGAGTCGACATAACGGTTTGCAATAACAACAACCTTTTTCATTGTCTTGTTCCCTTCTAAACTATTGGTAAAATTGAATTTAAATGGATTCTTTCAGAACCAGTGCTCCCTCGGGAGCGTTGCGGATCACTACGCGATACTTATCCTCCGTCTCCTCGTCGCAGTCGGTGCGCACATGGCAGCCGCAGGACTCGGTACGGGTATACGCGCTGATCGCAAGAAGATATGCGGTCTGCAGATCGTTTACGAGGCGCAGCGTAGCAAATTTCAGCTCATCGCTGACACCCTCCAGCGAGGAATTGTCCAGCGTCTCGAGCATACCGCCGATCTCGTTGACAGCCTCCTCCAGCTCCGTGCCGCAGCGCAGAACATTCAGCTTGTCGCCGAGCACATTCTGCATCTGACCGCGAAGCGAATCCAGAAGCTCCGCCGTAACGGGAGTCTCACCCGACAGCGAAAGCGTGTCGCAAACAAAATCCTCGATATCGTCCACAGTAACCTCGCAAGCCGCAGCGTCCGCAAGATAATCTGCTACGCTGTCACCTGCAATGCGACCGAATACCATGGTTTCGAGACCTGCGTTACCGCCGAGACGGTTTGCACCGTGGAGACCGCCGATGATCTCGCCGCAGGCATAGAGACCTTCGATGCCGCTGAAGCAATCCTCATCTACGGCGATACCGCCGAGCGAGGTATGCGGAGCGGGCGCGATCTCAAAAGGCGTGGTGGCAATGTCGATACCGACATCGCTGTAACGCTTTACGTAAGAATCGTACTGCTCATTGAGACGATCACGACCGACACCGGTCGCGTCAAAGTAAACGCCGCCGTTTTCGGTGCCGCGTCCCTCTTTGATCTCTTTGAAGATATATTTTGCCTGTACGTCCTTGTTGACGCACTCGGCATCCTTGCCGTACTGCAGCATGAAGCGCTCACCGAGCGTGTTGCGGAGTACTGCGCCCTCATAATACATCGTGGTGATGACGCTCTTGCCGCGAATCGCCTTAGGAGCAACCGCCGCAGAGGGCTCAAACTGCACGAACTCGAGGTCGCAGAGGTCTGCACCTGCGCCGAACGCCATAGCAATACCGTCGCCGCCGATGTCCGACATGTTGGTCGAGAACGGATAGATATTGCAGAAGCCGCCGCATGCCATAACAACAGCGTTAGCAACGACTACAGTAAACTTCTTTTCCTTGATCTGATAGGTCAGCGCGCCGCAAACACGACCGTCCATGCGGAGCAGTCGGAGTGCACGGGTGTCCTCCAGAGCGGAAACCTTCTCATTGGTCTCAAATTCACGGCGAACCGCGTTCATGATCGCCACACCGGTATGGTTACCGACGCTGGCTACACGCGGATGCGATGCGCCCAGAGGACGAAGCAGCGAATACTCACCGTTCTTGCGGTTGAACTCGATGCCGAGCTCTTCGAGAACGGGCAGCAGCTTGCGCGAGCCGTCGCAAAGCGCGTTGACAAGCTCGTCCTTGCTCTGGTTTCTGCCGCCGACAACCGTATCCTCCTTAAAGGAGTCCATGCTGTCTTCCTCATGGAGAACCATGTTGAAGCCATGCACATACGGAGAAGCGCCGAGACCGTTGCCGATCATAAGGATCTCAGCAGTGGGGAGTTTTTTGGTAAGTGTGCGCGCCGCCAGAAGGCCCGAAAGACCGGTACCGATGATCAGCGCGTCTGTATGGATAACAGAATAGTTCACTTGCACAAATGTCCTTTCTGTATTTCAGATGACATTGCGACCTCGAAAGAGGTCGCAATGTTCTGATAAATTTAATAATTTAGCAATCCCAAACGCAGCCCTGTGCCATAGAACCGACGTTCTTAACGAACAGACGGAGGAATCTGTGGTAGTTGCTTGCGGGGAACTCCCAATGGAACTCAGAGAGACGCTTGTTGAGCTCTTCGTCCGAGATGCAGAGGGTGATGTTTCTGTTAGGAATGTCGATGGAGATCTCATCGCCGTCTTCGATTACGCCGAGAGGTCCGCCGAGAGCTGCCTCAGGCGATACGTAACCAACGGACAGACCGGAGGTACCGCCACTGAAACGACCGTCGGTGATGATTGCGCAGGAGTTGAACAGTTCGGGGTGACCCTTGAGCTCTTCCTGGAAGGTGAATGCGGTGGTACCGAAACGAGCCTTCATGCCGAGGAAGCGAACTACGCAAGCGTCGCCGGGAACGATCTTACCGCTGCGGAGAGCCTCAAGAGACTCGTCGAGCGAGTTGAATACCTTTGCCTTGCCCTTGAAGGTCATCAGATTTGCAGGAACTGCTGCGATCTTGATCATTGCGCCTTCGGGAGCGAGGTTACCGTAGAGAACGCCGATGCCGGGCTCGGTCATAACGGGATCCTCGAGGGTGTGGATAACGTCGGGGATGTAAACCTTAGCGTCCTTGATGTTCTCGGACAGAGGCTTACCGGTTACAGTCATAACGCTGGTATCCAGAACGGATTCCATGTTCTTCTGCAGTGCGGTCATACCACCTGCGAGGTCGAAGTCCTTAACGGAGTACATACCGCTGGGTGCGAGGTGAGAGAGCAGCGGGATCTGGTTGGAAGCTTCGTCGAAGTACTTCCACCACTGGATGTGGCCGAGACCTGCTTCGTTAGCGATTGCGGGGATGTGGAGGATCAGGTTGGTGGAACCTGCTACTGCCATATCAACCTTGATTGCGTTCTTGATTGCAGCTTCGGTCATGATCTGACGAGCGGTGATGCCCTCGTCAACGAGGTTCATGATCTGCTTACCAGCCTGGTATGCCAGGAGGTAGATCTGGCTGCTGATCGCGCAGGTAGAGGAGTTGTTCGGCATGGTCATACCGAGAGCCTCAGCGATCATGCACATGGAGTTAGCAGTGGTCATAGAGGTACAACCGCCGCAGATACCCCAAGAGTGCTCGATCAGACCGTTGTACTCGTCCATGTCCATCATGCCCTTAGCAGCGGTACCAACCTTGTCCTGTGCATGGATGTGCAGAACTTCCTTGCCCTTGTGGATACCGAGAGGCATGTAACCACCGGTAACGATGATTGCAGGAATGTCCAGACGAGCTGCAGCCATCAGGTGACCGGGAACGATGGAGTCGCAGGTGCAAAGGAGAACCATACCGTCGAAGAAGTTGCCTTCAACAGTCATTTCTACCTGGTCAGCGATAGAGTTACGGGAGGGAACCTCGATGTACTTAGGATCCTTCAGTACCATACCGTCGCAGATACCGGTGGTCATAACCTCGAGAGGAAGACCGCCTGCCTCGCGAACACCCTGCTTAACTCTTGCAGCGAGCTTGTCGAGATGTACGTGACCGGGGTTGTACTCATTCCAGGAGTTAACGACACCGATCAGAGGACGATCGATCTCTTCCTTGGAATAGCCCATACCGTACATAAGACCACGGCGGCACTCTTCAGCTTCGCCGAATTCCCAGCAGCTACGCATGTCTTCATACTTTTTCTTTTTCAACATTGTTCTGTTCTCCTTAAAATATTTATTGGTTTTATAATTTATGTTTTGTTTAGTCTTGTTTGGGAGCCTTGAGGTAGTTCTCCATGTCTACCTTGAGCTGATATGCGTTGACGGGGTTGCCGTCATCGAGCATCTTGTCGATCGCACCGTCTACGGACTGACCGCCGTCGATCACGATGGTCTCACCGACGAGGAAACGGTTGGTCTCGTTGTCGGCAAGGAACATGATCATCGGAACGATGTCATCTACGCAGCCGAGATAACCTGCGGGGATCTTGCGCAGGAAGCCCTGCTCAAGGTCGGACTGGTCATAACGGTCGGTAGCCTTGGTCGCGATAAAGCCGGGGGCGATACCGTTTACATGGATGCCGTAGCGGATCGCTTCGATACCGAGGTTCTGCGTAAACATGTTCAGACCTGCCTTCGCAGCAGTGTAAGGAAGGGTCTTTCTTCTTACCCAGGTAACCTTGGAATGTACCGAGCTGATGTTGACGATCGAGCCCTTAATACCGTGCTCGATCATGTTCTGCATTGCAAAATGTGCAAAATATGCAGGTGCGTTGAGGTTGAGGTTGATCTGGCTCTCCCAATAGTCGAGAGGCATCTTCTCAAAGCCGCCTTCGGGCATCTTCAGTGCGCCGCCTGCGTTGTTGATAAGGACATCAATAGTACCGAATTTCTCAAAGAACTCGGTCATGATGCGCTCAACAACTGCGCGATCAGAAATGTTACCGCCGAAGATCTCCGCACGAACGCCGTAGGAACGGCACTTCTCAGCGATCTTCTCTGCCTCCTCAGGCTTTCTGTTGTAGGTGATACCTACATTGTCGCCGTTCTTTGCGAATGCAATGGCAGTTGCCGCGCCGATACCGGACGAAGCACCGGTAACAAGTACGTTTCTGTTCATTGTAGTTCCTCCATATAAATTTATTATAAATTTATTTGCTGTCTCCGAAATACTGTTCAAAAACAAGTCTTGCAGCGCCGAGCGCTGACTGATATTTGCCGAGAGTACTGATGCAGGTCTTGATATTCTCGCGCCGCTCGGGCGGGAGAATACTGCGGATCTCTTCCAGCGTGCGGCTAAAGAGATAGCCGTCGGCACGGCACTGTCCGCCGCCGAACACGATCGCCTCCGGAATATAGAGCTGGATCATGCTGGCGATGCCCGCCGCGTTATACGCAGCGGCCGTGTTCATGATCTCCTGTGCCTCGGCATCGCCTGCCGCCGCAAGCAGATCCAGTGTACGCGCGCTGTCAAAATCCGCGCGGTGCGGGAATTTCTCCCTCGCAACGCTGACGAGGTTGTTGCCGCCCGAGTAGGACTCGAGGCAACCGCGGAAGCCGCAGCTGCAAAGGCGTCGATTGCCCGAAACGAGGATATGACCGATATGACCGACGAGTCTTCCCGGACGGCTGATCATGACCTGCCCCTCGGAAACGACACCCGAGCCGATACCGATGCCGCATCCCACCGTCAGAATGTTGGGCGTACCTGCCATTTCGCCGAAATGATACTCGGCTGCAGACGCTGCCGCCTGCGTGGTCATGGCATAGATCGGTACGTGAAATTCCGCCGTGAGATACTCCGCGATATTAAGGTTCGTACCGAACGGCATACCGAAGTTACCGCCCGAAACGATAATTCCCTTTTCAAAATCCACGTTGCCCGAAACCGAAACGCCGATGCCTTTCAGCTTTTCGCGCTCGATGCGCGATTGCACGATCGCCGTTTCCACGCGCTCGCGCAGGAATGTGCAGAACTGCTCTTTCCCGACGTATCGCGGCGTGGATACCTCGTCCATATACACGGTATTGAACGAAAGATTGCAGACGACCGCGCGTGTGTTGCCGGCACCGATATCAATGCCGACGTAAAACGCCGCATCATTGTTGATGCAGAGCGGGATCACGGGTCTGCCGCGCCCCTGCGCTTTTTCACGGCGGGCAAATATGTATCCGCGTTCCAGAAGGTTATCCACACTCTTGCACATGGTGCCCCATGCGACCGAGGTGGTCTCCTGAATATCTTTCTTGGACGCATTGCCTTTTCCGAGGCGAATGGCATCCATGATCTGTACGGCGACGCTCATACAACCTCCTTCATATGCTCCCGCACGGTGTACAGAGGGAGAAAGAGGTGGGTAGGCATAACACCGCCGACAAAATCGACCAGTTTTTCAGCAATAACACAAAGATCGCGCTCGCCGCGGGCGTACTCCGACGCCACAAAGTCACGGTAAACATCCGTCAGACGCAGAGCGTCCGAAAGGAAGTCCCGTACCGCCGTCTCGCCGCAGATCACATCGCCGTGCGGCAGGAACGGATGTCCGAGGACAGCCGTTTTGACCGAAAGGCGCCTGAGCTTCTGCATAGATGCACGGTAATCTTCGAGATACATGTACGCGCCGCATCCCTGCACCAGCGTGCCGTTATGCTGCACCGAGTCGCCGCAGATCAGCGTCTCGGTGGCGCGATCGTAAATGCAGACGGTATCGTCATCGTGCCCGGGCGTCGCCACAAGCTCGATGCGCCCATCCAGCACATCGCCGTCTTCCAGCGCCAAGTCCACCGCGGCACCGACAAGCGAGCTTGTCGGCGGCGGACTGTTTTCGGGGAACGCCTTACGGATCTCGACATTATACGTAAGCGGATCTTTGATCTTCGGGACCGAACGCACATATGCCGCCACTTTCTTGACGCCAAGCTGCCGCATGCGGTAAAAGCCGCCGATATGGTCGCCGTGCGTATGCGTGCAAAGCAGGCATTCGATATCCGAAACGGACAGAGAGAGTTCCGCTAGCGCGGGGAGAATGTATGTATCGACTTCCTCAGCCGTACCCGCCGCGTCGATCAGATAGTTCTTCTCGCCGCTAAGCAGGATGACACCCGTTGTGGTTCCGCCGTGCGGAACGCGCAACAAGTATACATTATCCTTGATTCGCACAAAACTCATGTTGTCCTCTTCTTTTTAATAAGATTACTTGCGCTTGCAAGCCTTAACCTTGGCAACAACTGCCTCGGCATTTTTCTTGATCTCCTCGTAGTCGCAAGTGCCCTTGGTGGGGTGCGTCAGACCGGTGCCGAGTGCAACTGCATATGCGCCGTCGTCAAACCACTTGTCGATATTGTCGAGCGAAACACCGCCGACGGGGATGCATCTTGCCTGCGGCAGAGGACCCATAACAGCCTTGATAAAGCCGATGCCTACTGCGCTTGCGGGGAATACCTTAACGATGTCGCAGCCGTAGTCCATAGCGGTTACGATCTCGGTGAAGGTCTGTACGCCGGGCATGTATGCAACGCTGTAACGGTTGCAGAGCTTTGCAACTTCGGGACGGAAGTTCGGCGCGATGATGAAGGTCGAACCTGCAAGGATACAAGCTCTTGCAGTCTCGGGATCCAGAACGGTGCCGGCGCCAACGTAAGCGTCGAGACCCTTCTCCTTAATCTCCTTTGCGATGGTCTCAATGATGTTGAGCGCGCCGGGCGTGCTCATTGAAACCTCGAGGATGGTAACGCCGCCGTCCATGATCGCGCGGGTACGTACCATTGCTTCCTCTTCGCTCTTGTCGCGAACGATGCCGACAAGACCGTTTGCATGCATGTTTGCAATCACTTTATGCTTCAGAATATCCATTTTGAATATCTCCTTTTTGCAAAAATCTACTTATCTCTGGATACGACCGTTGCCGCTGCCTGCGATCAGGTTCTCAACATCAGCCTTGGTGAATCTTACGAAGTCACCGTAGGTGGTGTGCTTGAGTGCGGAGCCGCCGATAGCGAACTCGATAACCTTCTGATAGTCGCCGCCGAAGTTGCGCAGACCGTAGATCAGAGAACCGCCGAAGCTGTCGCCGCCGCCGATACGGTCAACGATATTGGTGATGGAGTACTTACGGCTCTGATAGAAGCCACCGTCACGGATAGCAAGAACGCCGGACCAGTTGTTGTGGTCTGCGGAAACGCTCTCGCGAAGGCTTACTGCAAGACCCTTAACGTTGGGATATGTATCCATAACGAGCTTTGCAAGATCCTTGTACATGTCTACATTGAGCTTACCGGAGTCAACGCCGGTCTCCATCTCGATGCCGAGGCACTTCTGGCAGTCTTCCTCGTTTGCGATCATGTAGTCGATGTACTTAGCGATCTCGGGCATAACCTCGATAGGCTCCTTGCCCCACTTCCACAGCTTCTTGCGGTAGTTGAGGTCACAAGAAACGGTGATGCCCTTCTCTTTGCACTTCTTGAGCGCTTCGATGGTAGCCTCGCAGAGAGACTCGGACAGAGCGGGCGTGATACCGGTTACATGGAACCAGTCAGCGTCTGCAAGGATGGTGTCCCAGTCAAAGTCACCGGGCTTAACAGCTGCGATCGCAGTGTTGTCGCGGTCGTAGATGACCTTGGAGGGGCGCATGTTGGAACCGGTCTCGGTGAAATAGAGACCGAGGCGCTTGCTGCTTGTCTGGATCGCGCTGGTGTCAAGACCGAAGCGACGGAGCTCGCTGACTGCTGCACGACCGAGATCATTGTTCGGGAGTGCGGTTACGAATTTTGCTTCATCGCCGTATGCGCTGACAGCTACCGCAACATTTGCCTCTGCGCCGCCGAAGGTGCAGACCATGTTGGGGGTCTGAAGAATCATCTCTCTGCCGGGAGGTGTGAGTCTGAGCATGAGTTCGCCGAAAGTAACAACCTTTTTCATTTTTTGTTTACCTCGATAAAAATTTTTTCGCACACAATATGTGCCATAGTCTTACACGTTAATTATAGTGAAAAAACCTCGGTAAGTCAAGGTACCACTTTTGTTTTCCTTACAAAATCCAATACTTTTTATTCTTTTTATTTTGCGGTCTTTGTAGAATTTTTAACAAAGTTTTGGTTTTTCTGACACCGTGTTTGTTTTTTAAATCATTTGTGATTTATATGCAAAACAAACCCATTTTTTCCATTTTCGCGCAACCACTTGTTTGTTCTCCCCTTTTGTGTTAAAATAAAGGAAAAAGGATCGGAAAGGATGGTACCCACGATGTCTGTACCTACGCCCCATATCAACGCCAAAGTCGGCGACTTTGCCAAAACCGTGCTGATGCCCGGTGACCCGCTGCGCGCCAAATTCATCGCCGAGAATTTTCTCACCGATGCCGTGCTCGTCAACAATGTTCGCGGCATACAGGGCTACACGGGCACCTATAACGGCAAGCGCGTATCCGTCATGGCAAGCGGCATGGGCATGCCCTCCATCGGCATCTACTCCTATGAGCTGTTCAACTTTTTCGATGTAGACAACATCATCCGCATCGGCTCGGCAGGCGCGATCTCCACGGATCTCAAGCTCCGCGACATCGTCATCGCCATGAGCGCAAGCTACAACAGCAGCTATGCCAAGCAGTTCGACCTGCCCGGCACCTATGCCCCCACAGCAAGCTATTCCCTGCTCAAAAAAGCGGTGGACGAAGCGGAAAAAATGGGACTTTCTTATAAAGTAGGAAACATTTTGTCAAGCGACCTGTTCTACGACGACTCGATGCGCACGCTCGAGTGGCAGAAGATGGGCGTTCTGGCCGTGGAGATGGAAAGCGCCGCCCTCTACATGAACGCGGCTCGTGCAAAGAAAAACGCGCTCTGCATCTGCACGATCTCGGACTGCCTGTTCTCGGACGATGCCTGCACCGCCGAGGAGCGGCAGAATTCCTTTACGCAGATGATGCGGCTTGCATTGGAGATCGCATAATGGCGCGCTCTGCAAACCAAAAGCTAAAGCTTTTTCACCTTCTCGACATTCTGCGCGAGGAGACCGACGAAAAACATACGCTCACTGTCAGCGAGATCATCGAGATGTTGGATCGCCGCGGTGTGCCCGCCGAGCGGAAGTCGCTGTACAGCGATTTTGAGGCACTCAGCGAATTTGGTATTTTGGTTGAAAAAAAGGGACACGGCTATTATCTCGCCGAGCGAACATATGAGCTCGCGGAATTAAAAACGCTTGTTGATATTATTCAAGCTTCCGGCTTTCTTACGGCGAAAAAATGTCAAGAGTTAACAAAAAAATTGTACCGCGAAACCAGCCGTCACAGCGCTGCGGAGCTCGACCGACAAGTGCACACCGCCTGCGCCAAAGCGCCGAACGAACAGATCTATTACACCGTGGATGCCATTCACAGCGCCATTCGAGATAACAGAAAGATCTGTTTTTCTTACTTCCGTTACAACGAGCAAAAGCAGCTTGTCGAGCGCCGCGCGGGATACGTGTATTCCGTCAGCCCTTTGGCGCTGCTTTTTGACAACGAAAACTACTATCTGATCGCCTACACCGACGCTGAAAATGAGATCCGCCACTACCGCGTGGATCGCATGCAGAAGGTCTCGGTTTCCAAGGAGAAGCGCAGCGACGCGGCATGCTGCACCGACTTTGACATCAGCCGATACGAGAACAAAGCCTTCGGCATGTTCGGCGGCAACGAAACGCTCCTCACCCTGCGCTGTCAAAACAGCGCAGCAGGCGCGATCATCGACCGCTTCGGCACGGAGCCTACCTTCCTCTGCCGCGACGACGGCACCTTTGACGTCACCGTGCGCGTCTTTATCAGCCCACAATTTTTCGGCTGGCTCACAGGCCTCGGTAAACTCGTCAAGATCCAAGCCCCCGAAAGCGCCGTAGCGGAGTATAAGCAGTATCTGCAGGAGATCATGGA
>JAFTOT010000022.1 GCA_017463665.1 Clostridia bacterium
AGCCCGCATACGCCGCCATGGGCAAAACGCGCGTGTACGCGCTCGCTTACAAGGAGCTCTACGGCGAGGACGGCGCCGCACTGCCGAACGACATCCTCGCCATCGAATACCTGCGCGCCATGGATGCGCTCGGCGCGCATCTTACGCCCTACACGCTCCGCCGCGTGGGCGACTACAAGAGCGGCGAGGGCGGCTTTGCCTCCGCCACTTCCCTGCGACGTGCCTACGCCGAGCGCGGCATCGAAGCCCTGCGCGGCGAAGTACCCGATGCGGCATACGGCATCTTTGCCGATGCCGCGGCAAGCGGTCTGTTCGCCCCCGACATCGAAAAGCTTGCAAGCGCTGTTCTGCTGCGCCTCCACGGCGCCGAGCCGACTGCCGACATCGCCTTTTCGGGCGGCGGACTGCTCGGACGGCTGCAAGGCGCGGCGGCGCATGCAAACAGCATCGCCGAGCTGACCGCCCTCGCCGCGACCAAGCGCTATACCGATGCCGAGATCGCGCGCTGCCTGCTGTACACGCTCTTTTCGGTCGGCGCCGCCGACCTCGGCGCACCCGTGCACTACACGCGCCTGCTCGCCGCAAATGCACGCGGCAGAAAAGTGCTCGCCGCGGCGCATCCCATCGAAATTTTGACCAAGCCGTCGGCATGTGACAAGCTCTCTGCCGCAGCAAGAACACAGTACCAAAAAACCTTCACCGCCGAACGCGCCTATGCGCTCTGCCTCGGCGGCAGATACGACCACATGCGGCAGTCGCCGCGCATCTTATAACATGGAACAGATCATACAATATCTTTTTTACGCCTTTCTCCTCTACCTCGCACTCATCAACCTCATCGCCGCGACCGTCACGATCTATGACAAGCACATCAGCCGTCGCCCGCGCGGCAGCATTCGCCGCGTGCCCGAAAAGACCTTTGTGCGCTTTTCCATGCTCGGCGGCGGCATCGGCACACTGCTCACCATGCTGCTCATCCACCACAAAACAAAAGACCATAACGCCCTGCTTGTGAAGATCGCGCTGTGGACGGTGGTTTGGATCGCGCTGATGCTTTGGCTGCTCGGACAAAACAATTAAAGTTTGTTATTTTTTGCTTGTTTTCGACTGCCTGTTGTGGTACAATGTCAATATTACAAAGCGGAGGTTTTCATCATGACGTATGTGATTTCGGATATACACGGCGACTTTGATCGCTATCAAAAAATGCTCGATCTGATCAAGCTCGACGAGGACAGAGACGTGCTCTTTGTCCTGGGCGATGTGCTCGACTACGGCGAGGGATCGTTTCAGATCCTGCTCGACATGTCCTCCCGCCCCAATGTCTACCCCATCCTCGGCGAGCATGAGTGCATGGCGATGCCCCTGCTGCAAAAGCTGGCGGGCGACATCAGCGAAAAGGCGATCGCCAAATTTGACGCGGCAACCATGCAGTCCTTCATGGAGTGGGGCAAAAACGGCGGTCAGGAAACCGTCCGCGCCTTCCGCGAGCTCGATCCCGACGACCGCGAATGGGTGCTCGAATACCTCGAGGAGTTCACCCCCTATGAGGAGATCGACGTAGGCGACAAGACTTTTGTGCTTGTACACGCGGGACTTGACAACTTCTCGATCTCCCGCGACCTCGAGGACTACGACATCGACGAGCTCGTGCACACCTCGCCCGACTACTCGCGCATCTATTTCTCGGACAAGATCCTCGTCACGGGACACAAGCCCACCGTGGAGATCCACAAGGGCAGCAAGGGCAAGATCTTTCAGCTCAATGGGCATATCGCCATCGACTGCGGCGCCGCCTACGGTCTCCCCCTCGGCTGCCTCCGCCTCGACGATATGAAAGAATTTTACGTAGATTAAAAATAACCAAGCGCATCCGCAGATGCGCTTGGTTATTTTTGTTGTGTGGAATCGGAAATGAATGTTTAACGAAGTAAGTGATGGCGTCCCGCCGAATGTAGGGGCGGATAGTATCCGCCCGTTTTGCACAACAGCGATGTACGGCAGACGGGCGGCTGATAGCCGCCCCACTATGTTGTAACAACTAAAACTTTATATGTTATCTCCGCGCGTCATCCCCGGCGGAGCCGTAGGCGCAGTCGAAACCCGTAGGGCGATGGCGAAGCCATCGGATCTCGCGGATTTGCTTTGTCAACTTTTAGTTGTTACAACATACTACTCAGTGACGGTCACAGCAGGCTCCTTGCGGGAAAGCAGCAGCAATGCCAATGACGATATCACAGGTTGAACAAACGCACCGAGCAAGAGCAATGCCAAATATCCTGCATATGACTCCCCGCCGAAGTTTTTGGCAAGGCGGTAATACGCCATGCACAAAATAACGGTGTACCCGATGCCGCAGGCATACGCAAGCAGACGAAACACGATGTCGATGCTCAAAACGCTCTCGACCGCAGGGGATACCTGTACATGCAAAAATGTCTCTGCGAGCGCCGCCACTCTGGATGCACCCGAAAGGGAGCTGTGCAAAGATCCAAAGAGCACTTTGCCGATATACAGTGCAAGCAGCTGCCAATGCGCGTTTCCGCGCGGCTTACCCGCATCTGCGAGTCTGCCCAGCAGCCAACGGTCGGCAAACGGGATGAACCCCCGCCATCCGTACGGTACACCGAGCTTATTTGCAAGCTGCAGACAGGCAATACCAAACAAAATGTATGCCGCAAGATCCACCGCGGAGATCAAAAACGATGCCCCCGAGGAGATCGCGGAAACCGCCGCTGCCATCGCTTCCGCGCGCTGAAAAATACTTCCCATAGTGCCCTACTCAGTGAAACACATCATCCGTGTGCGGTACGGACGGCGGCGGGGTAACGGTGACGGTGCCGTTTTCCACCATCGCAGGATTTTTGCCCGAGAGGATGAGCATGAGGATCACGGACACGATCGGGCAAACGAAGGTGCCCACCAAAATACCGACAAAGTATCCCGTACCCGAATCGCCGCCGAAGTTCTTGCAGATATGATAATATGCGATATAGCAGAACACACTGCAGCAAACAGCGATCGCTATCATAGCAAGCAAAACGATCAACATAATGATCAGCGGCACGACCGGCATCTCCGCTCCTGCCACAGCACTGAATATGACCATAACATACGTCACAAAGAACGGGATCAGGCTGGCATACAGCGCAATGTAAGAAACCAACAGCCGCTTTGCATGCTTGCGATTGCCCGTGCCGGCATCGGCGATTCTGCCGAGCAGATATACATTCGCCACGGGGATAAAGCCCATCCAGCCGTTCGGCACGCCCGTTTTCTTTGCCATACGCAGCGTCGCAATGCCTTCCATCACATACATGGCAATGCCGAATACGAACATCATTGCATAGAAGATCACCAAAAAGGCGACCATACCGCCTGTTGCGGCGCCGAAGATGTCAGAATAATCATACATATAGGGTTCCATAAAACAGTACCTCCTTTATATTCTGCCCTCATTATAGCATATTCCGACAAAAAGTACAAGAATATTCCATATTTTGCGTGCGGAATGTTACATCGTATAACGCTGCCGCGGCATTTTTTCGACTCAATTGCAAAGTAAAACGCAACATTGGTGAAACAATATAGGGATAACTTGGGTATAAATCCCCCTATAACACCAATAATGATTTTTGCTTTACAAATTGAATTGATTTTATAATAAACATCCGAAGATGTTTATTTCA
>JAFTOT010000067.1 GCA_017463665.1 Clostridia bacterium
ACCGAGCCGTTCCGTTCTGTCGCGATCACGACGCAAGAGCATGACATCCGCTTTGCACTCTCCGAGGACGATCGCTGCAAGATCGTTTACACGGTAGCGGAAAACATGTACTGCAAAACCGAAATTAAAAACCAAACGCTGTATGTCACCCGCACGAATGTCCGCCGCTGGTATGAACGCATCGGCATTCGCTACGGGGATTTTACCCTGACCGTTTATTTGCCCGAGGCAGCATACGAGGACTTTGATGCCAGAAGCACAAGCGGCAATATCGACATTCCGATCGGAGATCTTTCCGAGGGCGCATACCTGTCAACCGAAAGCGGTGATATCCGATTTACCGGCGATGTCGGAATCGTTGCCAAGAGCATCAGCGGCAACATTGCACTTTGCGGCAGCGGCAAATTTGTCGGCGAGCGCAGCAGTATATCCGCAAGTACCACCAGCGGTGATATCGCGGTGCGCGGCATGCACGTCTGGCGCAGTGCATGTACGTCTGTCAGCGGCGATGTGCTGCTGGAAAACTGTACAAATGAGCATTCGACCGTGAAAAGCACCAGCGGCAATGCCGAGGTCAAGAACTCTGCCATCGATAGTTTGACCGTCTCTACATCCAGCGGGGATGCTCTGCTGACAGAAGTAGTCACAAACAAAAACACAACCGTCGGCACCGCCAGCGGCGATGTTCGGCTCGACCGTGCGGATCTTTCCGCCGTGAAGATCAAAACCATCAGCGGTGATGTCAAAGGTACACTGACCAAAGCCATGGAATTCTACTCCGAAACCGTCAGCGGCAACATCCGCTTCCCCGCCTCGGACATTGCAGGCGGATACTGCAAAGTCATCACCACCAGCGGCGACGTGAATATCAGCATTGCGGAATAAAGAGAAAATGATCGTTTATAACACCCGCAATTAAACCTCGCCCGCGTCATTCTATGAGCGAATAGCGACCTTCGGTCGCATTGCGGTAAACCACGCAGTCGAAGTTTTGCGCAGCAAAACCGCCGCAAGGCGGAATCTCGGGCGAAGCACTTTGCTTACTGCTCCCGCGAGATCCCACTCGCTGCGCTCGTGCTTTCGGGCATGCCCGAAAGTTCGACGTTGCTCCCCCTACATAGTACATCAAGCACGCCGTAGGCGTGATTGGTACGCGACAGAACCAAATGTCTTTTTCAATCTAAGGTCGGGGTCGCGTTGCTCAGGATGACGCGCGGGGACGGCTTTGATTCGTATGCTAAACCTCCATTTACAAAGGAAAAACATAATGACCAAAGTTGTATTTTTAGACATAGACGGCGTACTAAATTCTAATTTTTGGAACAACAGCCATCAAAAAGAAATCAGTGACGGAACATTGATCGATCCAGAAAAAATTAAAATCCTGACATCTTTGATCCAAAAGACAAATGCAAAGATTATTCTGCATTCGGGGTGGCGGATTTGGTTTGATTCGGCATTAAACCCGCTTTGCAAAGAAGCCGAAAGATTGGTTGCAATACTTGCAAAAGAAGGCTTGTTCATAGAAGGACTAACGCCTGACCTAACGACCGAAGAGATCAGGAAAACAAAAAAATTCAGTTTGGTTAAAGCCGATGAAATTCTTGCATGGATGCAGTCGCATACAGATGTTACAAACTGGGTAGTCCTCGACGACCTCGATCTGCACAACGCAGAGGTAGCACAACATCAAGTGCAACCGAATGCAGCAATCGGTTTGACTTTAGAAAACATAGAAAAAGCAGAGAAAATCCTGTTAGGCTGAAACAAAAACGACCGCTTGCACGGTCGTTTTTTGCTTTTATTTTACCAAGATATCCGCGATGCGCTTGCAGGCGAAGCCGTCGCCATAGGGGTTGGAGGCTTTTGCCATTTTGTCGTAGGCGGTTTTGTCCTCGAGCAGCGCTTTGAAGTTGTCATAGATGGTGGCTTCATCGGTGCCGACGAGTTTGAGTGTGCCGGCGGCGATGCCTTCGGGGCGCTCGGTGGTGTCGCGCATGACGAGCACGGGCTTGCCAAGTGAGGGTGCCTCCTCCTGAATTCCTCCGCTGTCGGTGAGGATCAAATACGAGCGGGCAAGGAAGTTGTGGAAGTCGAGCACATCGAGCGGCTCAATGATGCGGATGCGGTCGCAGTCGCCGAGTTCCTCGTTAGCCGCAGCGCGCACCACGGGATTCATATGGATGGGATAGATCGCCTTGACATCGGGGTGCTCCTCAATGATACGACGGATCGCGCGGAACATATGGTGCATCGGCTCGCCGAGGTTTTCGCGGCGGTGTGCCGTGATCATAATAAGGCGGCTGCCCTGTGCCCAATCGAGTTCGGGGTGGGTGTACTCCTCGCGCACGGTGGTCTTCAGCGCATCGATCGCGGTATTGCCTGTGACATAGATGCTGTCCGCCGCCTTGCCCTCGCGGAGCAGATTCTCTTTCGAGAGCTCGGTGGGCGCGAAATTATACTTTGCGAGGATGCCGACCGCCTGACGGTTGAACTCCTCGGGGTAAGGCGAATAGATATTATAGGTGCGCAGTCCCGCCTCGACATGACCGACGGGGATCTGCAGATAGAAGCAGGCAAGCGCGGTAACGAACGTGGTGGACGTATCGCCGTGCACCAGTACGACGTCCGGCTTCTCCTTTTCCAGCACCTCACGGATGCGCTCCAAAATATTCACCGTGATATCAAACAGCGTCTGCTTCTCTTTCATAATGGAAAGGTCGTAGTCGGGCGTGACGGCAAACGCATGCAGGACAGCGTCAAGCATCTGGCGGTGCTGACCGGTGACACAGACTACCGTTTGCAGCTCGGGGCGCGACTTCAGCTCATTGACGAGCGGGCACATTTTTATCGCCTCGGGACGTGTCCCGAACACAAGCATGATCTTTTTCATATACTTCTCCATTGTTTAGGAAATGATAAGTCTATTATACGCTCTCGGCGAACAATTGTCAAACGGTTGTGAGCAGCTTATCCACGCCTTTTTTCACAACAGCGGCGGCGGGACCGACGAGCAAGGCACAGACAAGCGTGGTCACACCGACCGCGCTGCCGAGCAAGAAGCCGATCAGCACCGCGCAAAGATCCCACGCCATGCGCACGAAAACAAAGCGAATACCGCTCTTATTTGCAATGTACACAGGCATCGCATCATACGGCGCACTGCCGAGATCGGCGGCAAGGTAGAGCGATACCGCGAGGATAAACACGATGAGCATGACGACCAGCAGCACATAGCGCAAAGCGCCTTCGGGCGCTTCGGTAAAGCCGACCTGTGCCCAAATGAAGCGGAACAAGTCGATCGAGTAGCCGAAGCCGACCATATTAAACAGCGTTCCGATGCCGATGCTCGAAATGTCGGTGAAGATAACGACCGCGAACAGCACCGCCGAAACGAGCAACGCCACTGTGCCGAGCGAAATGCCGCTCACCATGGAAATACCGTTGTTCATGCAGGTGAATGGGTCGGTGCCGAAGTGCAGTTTTTCGAGCACCGACATGCCAAAGCCCATGGTAAGCACGCCGAAGAATGCCAGCAGGATGCGCAGCGGCAGTTTATTTTTCTTTGTAGTTGCGTGGATAAGCTCCAAAAGTTTTTGTTTCATAAAAATGTCCCTTTATTTTCTCGGCAGTGCCGCAAAGCTGTTTTCTACCGTGATCACACAGAAGTAGCTCGGGTCGATCTCTTTTGCTGCTGTCGAAATTCTTTCACGCAATTCGGCATTCGGCATCGAAAAGTCGGGCGGCACAACGCAATCGAAAACGAGGTTGGTATGCGTGGTGCCCGGAACGATGCGCAAATCATGAATAGACAAGCGTTCGTCGATCGCCGTGACCTTTTCGGCAAGGCGGTGACGCACATCGCCGATCGCCTCGTCCGCAGTGATGATCGGATCCATGTGGATGACCATATGCAATCCGTATTCGTGCAAAAACGCGCGCTCAATATTGTCGATCATATCGTGCATTGTAAGTACCTCCGCCTCGGCGGCAACTTCCACATGCACACTGGCAAACTGGCAGCCGGGTCCGTAGTCGTGCACCATGAGATCATGCGTACCGAGCACACCGTCGTTCTCCATGATCCTTTTGCGGATCTCCTCCACAAAATCGGGATCGGGCGCTCTGCCGAGGATGGGATCGAGCGTTTCGCGGATGAGTCCCACACCGCTGTAGAGAATAAAGATTGCAACCGCGATTCCGACATAGCCATCCAGCTCAAAGTGCGCATAATGCGATACGAGCATAGCAAGCAGCACGGCAGTGGTCGCGATCACATCATTGCGGCTGTCCGCCGCAGTGGCGATCAAAGTCTGCGAATGGATCTTTCTGCCGACCGTTTTATTGAACAGCGCCATCCAAAGTTTTACGAAGACGGAAAGCACGAGGATCGCCACAGTCAGCCAGTTAAACGTAACCGATGTGGGAGAAACCACCTTTGCAAAGCTGCTTTTGAGCAGTTCAATGCCGATATACAGGATCAGCACAGCCACCAAGAGACCCGAAATATACTCATAGCGCGCATGCCCGTACGGATGATCGGCATCGGCAGGCTTTGCTGCGAGTTTGAATCCCAGCAGACCGATAATACTGGAAGACGCGTCAAACATGTTATTAAGCGCGTCTGCCGTGATCGAAACGCTTCCGCTGAGCGTACCGGCGGTCAGCTTTACGGCAAAAAGCAGAAGATTGCAAACAATACCCACAAAGCCTGCGAGCTTGCCGTACGCCGCACGCACTGCGGTATTTTCGATCGCCGCCGCATTTTTGATAAACAAGCGGATCAGCAAAGATGTCATACCATAACCACCTTACTCAATTTTTCCGCCGCCGAGCAAAATGTCGCCGTCGTAGAACGCGGCAGTCTGCCCGCGCGTGATCGCACGCTGCGGCGTGTCAAATACCACACGAATTTTTCCGTCCTCGGGATAGAGCCATGCGGGAGACGCGCTGTGGCTGTAGCGCACCTTGACCTCGGCGCGCATCGGCGCGTCGAATGCCGCGATCGAAAGCGCATTGACGTCCTGCACGATACATTCATTTGCGAAAAGCTGCTCGTTTGTGCCGAGGATCACACGGTTTTCTGCCACATCCTTTCGCAGCACATACATCGGCGCAGGGAGCGCGAGCCCGAGTCCCTTGCGCTGCCCTGTCGTATAGCGGATGAATCCCTTGTGTCTGCCGAGAATATTGCCCGAGGCATCGGTGAAATCGCCCTCGGGGTATGCCTTTCCCGTGGTTTTTTCAATAAAACGCACATAGTCGCCGTCGGGGACAAAGCAGATATCCTGGCTGTCCTTTTTCTCCGCGGTGGCAATGCCGCCCTCGGCGGCGATCGCGCGGATCTCGGTCTTGGTCAGGCTGCCGAGCGGAAAGAGGACGCGCGAAAGCTGCTTTTGCGTGAGGTCGCAGAGCATGTAACTTTGATCCTTTTTCGGATCCACGCCTTTTTTCAGAATATAGCGTCCCGCCGCGGCATCGTACTCCACGCGGGCATAATGCCCCGTCGCGATTCTTTCGAATCCGAGCGCATCCGCCTCGCGGAGCATGCAGTCAAATTTTACGCGGCGATTGCACAGCACGCAAGGGTTAGGCGTTTCGCCGTTTTCATAGGCACGGATGAACGCACCGATGACTTCCCTTTTGAACATGTCACGGTGATCGCATACCGAAAACGGAATGCCGAGCTGGTCGCAGACGCGCTTTGCATCCTGCTCACTTGGCAGCTCGCCGAGCGGTGTGTCCTCCGCCGACCACAGGCGCAGCGTCATACCGCGCACGGTATACCCCTCGCGCGCAAGCAGCATTGCCGCCGCCGAGGAGTCCACGCCGCCGCTCATTGCTACAAGTACACTGTCAGCCATTTCAAATCCTTTCATTCGGCATATGCCGAAGTAATTCCAAGGTATTCTTCGAGGCAGAGACCGCTCTCGGTGACAGCCTTTGCCAAATCCACGCCGAGATAACGGATGTGCCACGGCTCATACATAAAGCCTGTTTCGGTCTCTTTACCCGCGCCGTAGCGGATGATAAAGCCATACTCCGCGCAGTGCGCGGCGAGCCACTTGCCCGCCGCCGTGTCGGCAAAGCGCTGCTGCAAAGAATTGATGTCCATTGCAAGTCCCGTCTGATGCTCCGAGTGACCGGGACGTGCCGAATAGCGATCGGCTGCTTCCTTGCCGTCACGCGCCGAATACGTAGCGTAGGTTTTGGTCTGCTGCGTATAGGAACGGTAGCCCGAAATGATCTTCAGAGCCACACCCTCTGCCGCCGCAGCCGCTTGCATGTTGTCAAAAGCCGCCTCGGCATCGGGATGCAGCCCTCCGGGGTTAAAATCCTCGGGCAGGCTGTAGGTTTTATTCGCGATCAGAATGCCGTTTACATAGGTCACGCCGTCCACGATCTCGATCACGGGCGCGCTGCCATCATTATATGTATATTCTCCCGCAAGAACGCTCGGCATAAACCCTTTTTTTTCGGGGGCGGCCGTTTCGGGTGCGGCGGTCGCCGCAGTCGTGACCGCCGCAGTGGTTTCAGCGGTGGTCTCGGCAGTGGTCTCTGCGGTAGTTTCTGCTGCAGTCGTCTCCGGGGCGGTCGTCTCCGCCGCAGTGGTCGTCGTCTCAAAAAGCACCGTTACGATTTCTTCGGTCTTCGCAGCAGTCTCGGCTGTTGTGGTTACAGTCGTCACTACGGGCACTGTCGAAGTGGTTTCGGTCACGCTCCCCTGCCCACCGTCGCATCCGCAAAGGCAGAGGCAAAACAGCAGCACTGTATAAATCATAATTTTTTTCATTTGTTTTCCGCTTCCTTTAACGCAATCGTACTTCAAATTATTATATACGATATATGTCGTTTTTTCAAGGGATATTTAAAAGGCAAATGCAGTAAAAAAGCACTTTTGCAAGTGCTTTTGTGTGGATCATCTCTGTTCGACCGCCATGCACTGTTTGCCTTTCCTTTTTTCTTCGTACATGGCACTGTCGGCGCGAATAAATGCATTCTCCATAGCATTTTTCTGTTCAAGATCTACAGTCGAGTATCCGATCGAAAAAGAACAACCGACATCCAAGCAAAACTCGGAGTCTTTTAAGCAAGCGATTCTTTCTTGCAACGCTTCTACCGACACACCATTGGCAATGACGGCAAACTCATCGCCGCCGATGCGAAATGTTGCATAATTCTCTTCCGAAAAAACGGTATCGAGAAGTTTCGCTGCGTTCTGTAACGTAAGATCGCCGACATAATGACCGTGCGTATCATTGATTTTCTTGAAATTATCAATGTCGATCATAACCGCACGAATCAGGTCCGTCTTTTTTGCAGTCCGCTCCAATTCGTTGATCTGCTCGATATATGCCATTCGATTTTTCATACCGGTGAGTGCATCATTATAAGCAATTTTATGCCACTGCTTCTCTTTAATGAGCTGCACATTCAGATCGGCAAGCTTTTTCTTCTGCAGCATCAAAACAAACACTGCGTAGAAGCAAAGGATGGTAACCGACAAAAATGCGTATATAATCAAATATTCATGCCTTTCGATCAAAGGTTTCGGATACGCCGCGGCAAAAATCAGCGCAACGACCTCGCTCGCCACGGCAAGTATAGTTCCCATATCCAAGCCCTCCTTATATTTATATCGTATCTACTTCATTATATCAAATATTCCGATTTTGTCAAGGAAGCTCATTTTTTGTCGAGAAAAGCAATCAAAAAAGCGACAAGTCGAAGCTTGTCGCTTTGTATGGGGATGGTAAGAAACGGAAAAAGGAGTCGTTATCGCAAGCCGTTGGAGATAACCCAAGAATAGAATAAATCCTTCGGGGGCTTTGTATACTCATAATCGATTAACGGATCCTTAGAATTAACAATTTCAAGCGCAGCATGCAACACAGCTTTTTCCGACAATCCCGCAATATCTATTGTGTGTTCATTGACAAGCGGCTGTCGGTTAAGATTTTTAGAGTTGCACTTTTCCTGTAATTCAAAATCAATCAACCCATGATTGGGGCGATTTTTCATTTGTATCTGGATTTGGTGTAAATCGCTGCATACCAATTTGAGTGTCAGGAATTTGTAACCCTTAAAATCAACCGGGATATCGGCAGTTCGCAGATCATCCATATCAGAGATTATGATATTTTTATAACCCAAACGATGAAAGCAGAACGCCATTGCTTTTGTGTTTTCCCAACAAGTCAGTTCCTCAAGTTCACCGGTCATTTTCTCGATGCCGTCTCGTGAAATAAATTCCGGCACCATGTGCTGTTCAATAACAACGGTTTTCAGTATCTGCATAAGATTTTGTGCCAGTGTTGATTTTCCAATACCGCTGGTTCCTGTGATAAAAATGAAATCCAAAATATATCACCCTCGTTCTTTCGCTGTCTTACAAGATGCAATTAATAGCCTGCGAATATTTCCACACAGCCTTTCGGCATGTCGATAGGCGTCAATGTCCATTCGCCGAGTTTCATACAGCAGCTTTAACCAATAGCTTGTTTCATTGGCTTCTTTCAATGCAATTTCCGGCTTGGCAACAAAGTCCCTTTTACTTTGTGCATACTGTGCTTCGTGGATGCTAGCTCCAACAGAGGTACCGACTCTTGCAAGCTGATCGGTCATATAAGAACTCTTGGGTGCGGTTATACCATCAACAAGATTCACAACAGCCACAGCGAATTCAAAAGAAAGATCCAGAAGTTTGTTTTCAGGCATAGCCGCACCTCCATTTTCTTTCATTATACGCAGAGTATTCGCATAATTCGATGATATATCGCTTATGCGATATGATATACGGCTTACTTGCTGCGCAAGTATGATATAATATCCGTTCTCGGCATACGCGAAGCGTATCCTCGCCCGACGGATGCACCGCTTGCACATTCAAGAAGTCCCATTCTATCACCTCACATATCTTTCTCTCACCGGTGGTGAGATTTATTCTTCATCGTTTCCTTCCGTGAGCATAGCAATCTCACGAAGCTTCGCTTCAAGTAATTTTTTATCCGGCAACTGCAATGTATAGTCCGCAACCATTGCAGGTGAAAGACTACTACTCAAAGCGTATTCAACAACGGTATCGTCCTTATAGGTGCACAAAATCAAACCTACGCTTGGATTTTCATTAGGCTTCTTTACATCTCTGTTCAGCGCTTCCAGATAGAAGTTCAGCTGACCGAGATGTTCCGGTTTGAATTTTCCAACCTTGAGTTCAATAGCAACAAGGCAGGATAATGCACGATTGTAGAACAGAAGATCAATAAAGAAATCGGTGTTGCCGACTTGTACCCGATATTCTTCGCCCACAAAGGTAAAGTCTTTTCCAAACTCCAAAATGAATTGCTTCAGATTGGTAATGATGGATTTGCGAAGATCCTTTTCTTTGTAATTTTCGGGAACATCAAGGAACTCAAGAACATACGAATCTCTCAGCGTTCCAACCGCAGGATGCTGCTCGATAAGGTCGTGGTGCTTGGCGGTAGAAAGCATCGTTCTCTCGTAAAGCATACTGTCGATCTGGCGTTCAAGTTCCCGCTTGCCGTATCCATTGGCGATGCAAAGCCGCATATAGAATTCTTTTGATTCATCTGTTTTACAGCCGGACATAATGAGCAGATTGTTCGACCACGTAATTTCTCTCACCAGTGGTGAGAGTTTTTCATTGTCTTTGTACGTTTCATAAAACTGCTTCATTCTCCAAATGTTCTGAGAAGAAAAGCCGCTGGCAGAGGGATATGTCTGTTTGAGAAAGTTGGAGAAATCTTGAACAACACTTTTGCCCCAACCATTGTTGGCAGCCTTCTCGCTGATATATTTGCCAATCTGCCAATACATCTCTATCATCTCGGCATTCACAGCTTTGATGGCTCGTGCTTTTGAATGTTCAATGATTGCAATAATATTTTCAAAGTCGTTATTGTATTGGATAATGTCTGCCACTTTTTTCACCTCTCAGTTTTGGCAATGTCTTCTGTTTCGGAAAGCATCTGAACCAAAGTTTTCTTCAATCGCTCATTCATAGGAGAACCGGGATCGAAACACATTTCAACAAAGCGTTCCATTTCCGGATTGTTCAACCCGATATTTACATGATTTTTGTATGTTGCTCCATGCGGATCATCAGTCCTGCCAAAAATATAATCCATTGAAACATCGAAATAGTCCGCATATTTGAGCAATAGTTCGGGCGGAGGCGTAGCATCATCCGTCTCATATCTCGCAAGACTCGATTGACTGATTTCAAACTCCTTGCTGAGTTTCATTTGAGAAAGTTTAATGCTCTCTCGCAAAGAGCGCATTCGCTCGCTGATGATCTTCATGTGTTCGCCTCCTTGTGATTATATTATACCCGAATTTGAAATTAAACTCAATTACTTATACGCATAATTCAAAATGTTTTTACAAACAAACTGCGTTTACAGAGAATCTGTAAAATAGATTTTCATACTTGGCAAGCAGGGCATGTAGGTACCCTCATCGCATTTTTGCCTAAGATGATGAATCATACTCGGCAAGCAATGCACCGAGTACCCTCAATGCGAAATCTCTGATTTTCTTGTCGGGCAACATCCCGAACCCTTTAACAATTTCAAAGAAATTGGCTACGCACCTTTAGTCAGTAATTCTTTATATTAGTATTTCTTTTATCTATATTTATTTGTGCGGGAGTTTCCAGACGTGGCTTTACCATATGTGGCAAAACCAGATACGGAAAAGCCGTATGTGGTGATTAGTCCAATGGCTTGTATTCGGTAACTGTTTTTAAGTATGTCTCGGGATCGCCATTGAGTATCAGATCGGCATACGCTACAGGGGCATTGTAGATCAAATAGTCCAGCTCTGACCGCTGATACATATTGTCGGCAACCTCATTCTCCACAGCAATGGTATCAATGGCAATCATACTGCCATCCGAAAACTTCAGCTCCACGCATATGGTATCCATGTTAAACTCGCAACTGATAAGTTTTCTCATAATCAAATCGTCCATAATCAAGATTGTTTCTTCTTTCTCGGTCCTCTTGGTTTGGAGTTCGGGCGTTTTATTATACCGTTTTTGAAGTGCGTATCCTCAAACTTTTCGAAATAAACAAATAATCCGAACCCGTCTCCCACAGGGAAGATCTGGTTCGGATTATATTGCTTTGGTGCCGGTAGTCGGGGTCGAACCGACACGGTATCGCTACCACTGGATTTTGAGTCCAGCACGTCTGCCAATTCCATCATACCGGCGTACTTCAGTATTATAACACATTGATTTTCAAAATGCAAGAGTTTTTTCAAATATGGAAGTCATGTGAAATTTTTTTAGATTCGGTTGTATTTTTCTCTAATTTATTATATAATTCACTTGTTTGAAAATTTTTTATAAAAGGAAGATGAATTTATCATGGCAGAAGAAGTTAAAAACGAAAAGGGCGGTATTTCCGTCGAGACACAGCATATATTCCCGATCATCAAGCGCTGGCTGTATTCCGATAAGGAAATCTTCCTGCGCGAGATCGTTTCCAACGCATCCGATGCGATCACAAAGCTGCAGCGTCTGATCTCGCTGGGCGAAGTGCGCGACCTCACCTTTGACGGCAAGATCACGGTCAGCGTCAGCAAAAAAGCACGTACCATCACGGTCAGCGACAACGGTATCGGCATGGATGCCGATGAAGTCAAAAAGTACATCGGCAACATCGCGCTGTCGGGCGCAATGGAGTTTATCCAGAAGTACGAGGGCGAGAGTGAGGGAGCGACCGACGGTATCATCGGTCACTTCGGTCTCGGTTTTTACTCGGCGTTCATGGTCAGCGACAGCGTAGAGGTGCTCAGCCGTTCCTATCGCGGCGGCGATGCCGTACAGTGGATCTGCAGCGACGATGGCACCTATGAGATGAACACCCCCTACGACAAAGAGGATCGCGGCACGACCGTCATCATGCATGTCAACGACGAGGGCGCGGAGTACCTGGAAAGCTACAAGCTGCGCTCGGTACTCGAAAAGTACTGCTCGTTCATGCCCATCGAGATCTACTTTGCAGACGAGGATGCCGAGGAGCCCAAAGAGGGCGAAGAGGTACCCGAGGAAAAGCCGATCAACGACACCACGCCCCTGTGGCAGAAGACCCCCTCCGAATGCACCGACGAGGAGTACAAGGCGTTCTATCACAAGGTATTCGGCGACTCGAGCGATCCCCTGTTCTGGCTGCACATCAAGGCGGACTACCCGCTCAACTTCAAGGGCATCCTGTATTTCCCGAAGCTCACGCATGAGTTTGCCAACATGGAGGGACAGGTCAAACTGTATTACAATCAGGTATTTGTCGCCGACAACATCAAGGAAGTCATCCCCGAATATCTGCTGATGCTGCGCGGCGTGCTCGACTGCCCCGAGCTGCCGCTGAACGTTTCGAGAAGCTACCTGCAAAACAACGGATACGTCAACAAGATCTCGGCGCACATCGTTAAGAAGGTCGCCGACAAGCTGAACTCGCTGTTCAAAAACGACCGCGAGAACTTTGAAAAGATGTGGAGCGACATCAAGACCTTCTGCGAATACGCGGCACTCTGCGACCGCAAGTTCTATGACAAAGCAAAGGACGCTCTGCTGATGGAAGTCGTGCACGGCGGCTACGTAACGCTCGCTGAGTACCTCGAGGGCGCCAAGGAAACCAACGAAAACACCGTTTACTACGCATCGGAGACCGAACTGCAGGCACAGTACATCTCGATGTTTGAGGCAAAGGGCATCCGGGTCGTAAACTTCCCGCAGATGATCGACACGCAGTATGTGCAGATGCTCGAAAGCGTAAGCGAAAACGTCAAATTCAAGCGCGTGGACTCGGATATTGCCGACGCACTGCGCGGAGAGGGCGAAGCGGAGCACTCTGAAACGCTCGAAAAGCTCTTCCGCGAGGCAGCAGGCAACGACAAGCTGACCGTGAAGTGCGAAATGCTCGCGGATGAAAATGTCCCCGCCGTGCTGACGCTGACCGAGGAGAGCCGCCGTATGCAGGATATGATGAAGCTGTACGCAGCCGGCGGCATGAACATGGGCGGCGATTTCGCAGCGGAAAGTGCACTGCTCGTCAATGTTAACAACCCGCTGATAAAGAAGCTCGCAGACGGCGAAGGCGACAACGCCGCACTGCTCGCAAAACAGATCTACGCCCTCGCGGTGCTCAGCCAGCGCCGGCTCGGCGAAAATGAAATGAAGGACTTCCTTGCCACCAGCTATGATGTCCTTTCCAAGCTCGTATGAGAGCGCGAAGCGAATATATACAAAACGCCGCCGACAACATCCTGCGTTACTACGAAAAGGAAGCGTCTGTCGGCGAGCGTATGAGCGCCAATTTCAGTGAGCTCGCCGCTTTTGTCGCGGCAGCTGCGGCAAGAGACATACGCACACGCGGATCTTTCGGCGGCGATATCCCCTTTGCCGACTACATGCCGACCGTTTCGACAGAGTCGGCGGCGGAGGCGGTTCTGCCCGAAAACGCAGCGCTGATCGGGGCAAAGCTGGCTGCCGACGAGGGGGCATATCTCGCCGACTTTTGCCGCAAGACCACTGCGGCACTGCGCACAGCGGCAAAGCTGCGCCCCTCCCCCGCTCTCTTCGCCGAGCGCGAAGGGACGAAAAGCGGCTGCAAGGTCTCCTTTGCCGAAAGCCGCGTGCTGACGACGGCATTTACCGTCTTTCAAAAGAAAGACGCGAGCCTTACACCCACATATGTCCGCTCCTTTGCGGATGCCTGCGAGGATGTTGCCGCCGAGCTCTCGGACTACTGCATTTTGCCCATTGAAAACAGCCGTGACGGAGCTCTGCTCACCGTGTACGGTCTGATCGAACGGTACGAGCTTTTCATCGCACGCGTCTGCCGTCTGGAAACCGATGGAATTATCACAAAATATGCGTTGCTTTGCCGTGGATTTCGTGATATAATAGAGTCGGACGGTCCGCAGTATGTCGCACTGCGCCTTTCGGGGCATGACAAACTGCTGTGGCCGCGTCTGTACACCGGAGCATGCGTGCTCGGCGCGGAGATCGTCAAGACCGTGTCGATCCCGCTCGGTTACACAGACGGATATGCACACATCTGCACCTTTGCCGGCAGCGGCGAGGCGCTGTTCGCGCTGTTGCTCTTTTTGGCAACGGTGCGCGTGGACTACACGCCGATGGGTGCCTATGAGATCATTCAATAAAGAGGAACCGTTATGAAAAAAGAATTTGACTACAGACCGCGCGGCGTTTGCAGCCGCATGATCCATATTGAGACCGAAGACGGCATTGTCAAGAACGTATGCTTTGTCGGCGGATGCAACGGCAACACGCAGGGCGTCGCCGCTCTGGTCAAGGGCATGCCCGTAGAAGAAGTCATCAAGCGTCTGGACGGCATTGATTGCGGCGGCAGAGGTACTTCCTGCCCGGCGCAGCTGGCAAACGCGCTGAAAGAAAACCTGTAAGCCTATAAGGAGAAAAATTCCATGAACTACACAGCAGAATATGAAAAATGGTTAAACAGCCCCTACCTCGATGATGCAAGCAAGCAGGAGCTGCTTGCCATCGCAGATAACGAAGAAGAAAAGGAACTGCGTTTCCTCGGCTACCTCGAGTTCGGCACAGGCGGACTTCGCGGCACGATGGGCGCAGGCACCAATAAAATGAACGTCTACACCGTTGCGCATGCAACGCAGGGCATGGCGGAAATGATCACGCTTGAGGGCGGAAACGCCAAGGAACGCGGCGTGGTCATCGCATACGACAGCCGCAACAACTCCGAGCTGTTCGCGCGCACCGCGGCAAGTGTGCTCAGCGCAAACGGCATCAAAGCCTATCTGTTTGACGGCGTGCGCCCCACGCCCGAGCTCTCGTTTGCCATCCGTCACCTCGGCTGCATCGCGGGCATCAACATCACCGCTTCGCACAACCCGAAGGAATACAACGGCTACAAGGCATACTGGGAGGACGGCGCACAGCTTCCCCCGCAGCACGCAAGCATCGTATCGGCTAAGACCAAGGAAATCGATGTTTTCGAGGGCGTAAAGAAGGATGATTTTGACGCAGCAGTCAAGGCAGGCAAGATCGTTATGATCAGCGAGGATGTAGACAAGGTCTACATGCAGAATGTCCTTGCACAGCGCGTGAAACTCGACGCTGTTAAAAACGTTGCCGATGACTTCGCCGTTGTCTACACGCCTCTGCACGGCGCAGGTCATAAGCTCGTTCCCGAAGCACTGACGGCGATCGGCGTGACCAAGCTCTACACCGTCAAAGAGCAGATGGTGCTCGACGGCAACTTCCCCACCGTGAAAAAGCCGAATCCCGAGCTGCCCGATGCGTTCACGCTCGGTATCAAGCTCGCCAACGAAGTCGGCAGTGACATCATCGTTGCAACCGACCCTGACAGCGACCGCATGGGCGCGATGACGCGCACCGTGGACGGCTCGTTTGTCACCATCACGGGCAACCAGATGGCAGCGCTGCTGCTCGACTATATCCTCACCGCACTGAAAGAGGGCGACGGCATTCCCGCCGACGCTTACGCGGTCAAGACCATCGTTTCCACCGAGCTTGCCGCTGCGATCTGCAAGGCAAACGGCGTGAAGCTCTACAATGTGCTCACCGGCTTTAAGTTCATCGGTGAGGTCATCAAGAACCATGAGGCAGAGGGACACGGCACGTTCCTGCTCGGCTTTGAAGAGAGCTACGGCTACCTCAAGGGTACCTATGCCCGCGACAAGGACGCTGTCTGCGCCGCCATGCTGGCTGTGGAAATGGCAGCCTACTACAAGGCAAAGAACATGACGCTGTACGATGCCCTGCAGAACATCTACAAGAAGTATGGCTACTACGGCGAAAAGTCGATGGACGTATACATGGAAGGTCTCGACGGCATCGAGCGCCGCATGGGCACCATGAAGAACCTGCGCGAGCATGCGCCGAAGGCGATCTGCGGCAATGCAGTTGCATTTGTCGGCGACTATCTCGCAGAGACCATCACCTATACAGACGGCAAGGTTGAACCCACCGGTCTTCCCAAGTCCGATGTACTCTACTACGGTCTGGAAAACGGCGATGTTGCCGTTGTTCGCCCGTCGGGTACCGAACCGAAGATCAAGATCTACTATCTCGCAAGCGCAAACACTCCCGAAGCGCTCGCTGAGAAGCTCGCAAAATACGCATCCGAAACCGATAAGCTGGTAAAGTAAAACCATAAAAAAAGCTGTTGCAGTTTTTAGCTGCAACAGCTTTTTTTACTCTCGGATCTCTTCTTCGCGGGGGCGGAATAAAAGCGAGATACACCAGATGCCCGCGAGTGCCACTACCGTGTACACAATGCGGCTGACGATCGCTGCCTGACCGCCGCAAAGCCACGCGACACAGTCAAAGCGGAACAGACCGATCGAACCCCAGTTGAGCGCACCGACAATGGTGAGAATAAGTGCGATTCTGTCAATAATCATGTTCAACATCCTCTTTGGTTCTCAAAATTTTGAGCGCCTCGGTTACGCACGCGTAACCTTGCATACACAGTATCCCCAAAAAGGCAGAAAAATACGCAGAAATTTATTTGCAAATTAGTAATAATGATAAATGAAAGTTTATGCGCAGGGACGGCGATAAACACTCTTGTAGGGCGCGACGTCCTCGACGCGCCGTTTTACTACAGTTCATGCGGCGCGTCGGGACGTCGCGCCCTACAATGTTTTTGCGTATCCTTTACATCGCTAAACTTTCATTCAGGTTCCCTTTTACAGTTCCAGCATGAGCACGTTGGTGTCGGCGAGGGCTTCGGCGTTGGCATAGTTCTCTTGGCCGATCGAGAGCGAATTGATCTTCGCCAGTGTTTCGGGGGAAACATGATACTTTTTCGCCACGTTCCACAGGCTGTCGCCGCGCGGATAGATCAGGCAGAGCGGATAGTCGCTCTTTGCATAGACCTTCGGCGCGGTAAAGTCGATACTCTCCACCGTGACCGCCTCGCCGCATGCCACCGCGCGTGCACTGACCGCAATGTCCATATCGCAAACCAAATTGTCGCCGTCGGATCGCGTACGTGCAGACACAAGCGAGACCGATACATTCGCCTCGGCACCCGTCGGTGTTTCACAATCCATCGTAACCTTGAACGGTATGCTGTATTCCACCGCCGCAGTCTCGCCCTCTGCTGCCGTGTAGATCGTATTCAGTGCGCATTTGCCGCTGACCGTAAGTCTGCCGTCCGCCATCGTGGTTTCCTCCACGGTCGCCTCGCCCGAGGTATCCAGCACCGCCGAAAGCCCCACAGCGCCCGCCGATGACTTTGCCACACTGCCGCCCACCGTGTAAACACCGCTGCGATTGCAGAGCAAACGCGCCGTCGGCACCTTGCGGTATGCAACCTTTCCCTCGCTATGCTCGGAGAAAGCGTCCTTGACCGCCGGCGTACGGCAGGGTGTATCGACCCATGCTTCCAGGGCAAGTACCACATCGACCAGCGCTTCGCCGTCCTGTTCCTTGCCTGCTTCGGTGGAAATCACACGAGCCATAGCGGTCGCGGACGACCCCTTGACCACATCCCCGTCGAGGAATTCCTCAAACGGTAGCTTCTTTGTCACCATTTTCGGCTTGCCGCCATCGTTCAGCAGCACCTTGACATACGCCTCGCCGCGCACGCTCACGCCGCCGTCTGTCACACGCACATCGTTGACCGCCGCGGTCGAGCCGCACCAGATCGGACGCGTGTCCGCACCGCCGCCGATCTCCACCGCATCCGACACGGTGATATCGGGCGAGCGTAAGTTTCGGGTGCAGATGCTGTCGATCTCGCCGCCGAGCTTATGTAAGCCTGCGATCTCGCCGCCCGGCAACTGCTTTTCGGCGATGTCCTCGGTGCCGATCACTCTCGGCTTTGCGCGCAGGCGCGTGCGGATATTCAGCTTTCGCGGGGCACCGAGGCGGTAGGACAGCGAGTCCACCTCCACAGCGGCGGAAACCGTCGGCAGCTCACCGCCCGCCGTAAACGGGATCGAAAAGTCATATTTCGCGGGCAGAACGGTTGCACTGATCTCGCCTTCCTCGCCGATGTAGATCAAGGTATGCAGCACGCTGCCGGACATCTGCGCCTCGCTCGAACCCATGTAGCGGGACGGCGGCAGTGCACGCGCCTCCATGCGCAATACCTTTTGCACCTTGGGCATGTAATCAGGCAAGACAAACTCGCCGCCGCTCTCAAAGAAGATGTTTCCACCGCCCTGCTCCAACTGCACGGTGTTCTTCGCCGGCAGGACAAATTCCTTTTTATCACTCGTTTCGTTTCTCATAGCTTTCTCCTTTTTGCAGTTTTTCATTACTACACTGTATGAAGACAAACGACAAACTATGCAAAAAAGAAAAATGAAAGTTTAGGTTGCGAATGATTTGCGCCTGCGGCGCATGATTTGACGGCTGTGCCGTCATGATTTGGAGTGCTGTGCACTCCATGATTTGAATTGCAATCCCCTATGCGCCGCAGTAATTATACAAAAAATTTACATTGTATCCGCCTTTGGCGGATACAACCGCGACAGAAACCAAAGCTTTCTTTTTTAACAGGTCAGCGTCGCGGTAATCATGGCGAAGCCAAAGCATGAGCACGCAGTGCTCAAATCATGCAATCCGCAGGATTGCAATTCATTGTTTACGCGCTCCGCGCGTAAACATTTACACCACTTTTACGATATCGTACAGCGCGCCGAGGAGGGCGAAATTCTGTGCAAAGGGGCGCATGATGTTCCAATAGCCCGCACCGCGCAGGGAGAATTCATCCATCAGATCAAACTTTGCAAGGATGCTGCGGACATCCTCAAACCATACGACATGCGAAACGCCGCCCGTGGCGTAGTAAAAATACGGCGACCGGGCAAGCGCATCCAATAAGATTTCGGCGCGGTACTCGGCGGCGATAGCGATCGCCTCCTCGTTGCCGATGGAGCGCGCCGCAGTTGAGCCGCGTACATACGGGAGCGGCCAGTCATATCCATAGTTGGGGATCCCGAGCGACAGTTTTTCGCTCGGGATCTCGCTGACCGCGTACTCGACTACCTCGCGCACGCGGTTAATGGGCGCCACCGCCATCGGCGGTCCGTAAGTATACCCCCACTCATAGGTCATCAGCAGCAGCGTGTCGGACGCAGCACCGAGCGCGGGATAGTCGTGCGCTTCATAGAGCAGCCCCGCCTGCGTGGCAGAGGTTTTCGGCGCAAGGTCGGTATTGACAAAATAGCCGTAGGGCGACAGCCTTGCGACCGCATTTTGTACGAAGCCGATAAACGCTTCCCTGTCCTCGGGCGCGACAAACTCAAAGTCGATGTCCAGCCCCACGTAGCCTTTTTCCTGCATGGTGAGCAGAATATTGTCGAGCACTTTGTTTTGCAGCGCAACATCGTTAAACAGGCGGCTTGCCTTTTCACTGCTGAAATTCCCTGTCTCGGTGATAGAGGACAGCAGCATCACGGGTGCAACGCCGAATTGATACGCAAGGTCGATCAGCGGCGAGTCGTCTATGCCGATCAGCTCCCCCTCCGGCGTGAAGCCATAGCTGAAGATCGTCAAATATGTAAGAAACGGGAGTGCACGCAGCAAAACATTTCGATTTATGCTCGGATATGCATATCCCGTGATATACACGGCGCGGCGCTTGGGATCGGTAAAGCGCACGACCAGCGTCTCACCGACCGTGAGACTCCGCGTGTCGGCGAGATAGGGATTGTTTTGGATCAGCTCGATCGGCGCGATGCCGACGGCACGCGCCACCGACTCGATCGTGTCGCCCGGCTGTACCGTGTATACCTCGGCGGGAAACAAAACCAGCAGCGCCTGCCCCACAACAAGACTCTGCGACGTGCGCAGCCCGTTATCCCCGATCAGCCGCGCGGGCGATGTCCCATATCGCGCGGCAATGCTGAATACCGTCTCTCCGGGACGAACAACATGGATCACCATAATAATCTCCATTCCGCCGCCAAACGGCGGCACAAATCGTAAAATGAAATCCTCGGTACCGCACTTTGTGCGGCAAAATGGGTTTGGGTCCCATTTTGCGAGGAGTTCAGGCGTGAAATAATCTATGCAAAACATATTACAAATTAAACTTTCACGCTTCCTCCTATTCTCTTAGCAGGATATGCAGAAAAAGAAAAGACGTGCATCTGTTCCATAAAAAAGGAGCCAAACCTTTCTCAAGTTTGGCTCCTTTTGTTACCCCACGCTCTGAAAAGCGAGCAGACCTATGATACAGAGGATACTGCCGATAAGATTCGGCACCGAACAGCGTTCTTTCCGCACAAGGCGAATGAAAAACAGGGATACCAGTACCATCGGCTGAATAAACGAATAACTTGTAAGACTGATCGATATGACTGCGTTTTCTGCGAGCATACCGATCGTGTTGGGGACACGGGCAAGTACGACTTTGCAGACACTGCTGCGCTTGTCCCGCAGCTGCGATGCTTTGACCATGGGCAGCAGAACGATCGTGAGCAGTACAAACGCGGGGAGCAGCAGCATTGCGGAGGAAGCATACGGCGTAAAAGCTTTGATCACAAGACCGTAGCCGTATTTGGACGCAAGATATAGGATCAGCGGCAGGAGAATCTTGCGGTATTGGATTTTTCTCCCCTGCCTTGATCGAACCACAAGTGCAAGACCGACGGCGGTCACTGCAATGCACATAAATTTGATCATCCGCAAGGGCGCGCCGTAGCACACATCGGTGCAATAGGATACAAACAGCGTTACGCCCATCCATGCTTTTAGGTCAAATGCCGAAAGCTCCTTTAGTACAAGTGCGCTCATCTGAAATTCCAAAAATTTACAGAGTGCAACCAATCCAATGCCGAGAAAAGTCTGCCACGAACATTGAAAATCGATTTTCTGAAACGGCAGGCTCAGCGCCAGGCAGACGGACATGGATGCACACATGAGGAATGTGAACAGATTGCCCGACAGCCGAGATTCGGCGATGGCATATTTATCGCTCAGCGAGGTAAACGTATAACATGCCGTAACAAGCAGCATCAGTAAAAGCGTATTCACGGTGTTACCATCTGACCTTCCAGCGCTCGCGCAGTGTTTCGATCGATTCTGTCTCCCCCGGCGTTTTCGTACTCGTTTCACGACTGCACAGCTCTGCAAGGTGTTTCTCAAACAGGGCTTCATCCGTAGGGATCTCTGCCCAGGTATCCGTCCACGCCGAGAGATAAGCGGCGTTGGAGATCGAAAGTGAGCGCAGTCCCTCTCTGCCGTCGGCAATCAGCTCGCTGCCGTCAAGGATCGCCCTTGCAAACGCCTCCAGCACCTTGGGATGCCCCTCTACCACTTCGTCCGAGAATTCCTCATAGGTCTTGTCGGGCACGGAAAATCCTTTTTTCGCGGTGAAGCAGAATTCGCGCTCGGGCACCGACAGCTTCCACCATTTCAGCTTGCCGCCCTCAATAATGATCTTACCGAGGTCGCCCGAAATCTCGAGGCGGTTGGTGCCCGGTGCTTCGCCCGTGGTGGAGATAAAGACAGCAGTAGCACCGTTTTCATACTCGCCGTAGATCGTGACATCGTCTTCCACATCGATGTTATGGTATTTTCCGACACTGCAAAACGCACGGATGCGCCGAGGCATGCCGAAGATCCATTGCCACAGATCGAGGTTGTGCGGAGCCTGATTGAGCAGCACGCCGCCGCCCTCTCCGTTCCATGTAGCACGACAGCTGCCCGAATCGTAGTATGCCTGCGTGCGGTACCAGTTGGTTACAATCCAGACAAGACGTTTCGGTTTGCCGAGTGCACCGCTCTGCACGATCTCGCGCGCCTTGGCATACAGGGGATTCGTGCGCTGGTTGAACATGATGCCGAATTTGACGTTGGCTTTGTCTGCCGCCTCATTCATCTCACGTACCTGCCGTGCGTATACACCCGCCGGCTTTTCTGTCAGAACATGGATCCCGCGTTTGAAGCATTCCATAGCATATTTGGGATGGTCATAGTGCGGAACCGCAATCAGCGCGGCATTGATTTTTCCGCTATCCAGCATCTCGATCGCATCGGTAAAGCAGAACAAGCCCGGCAGCTTTTCCTTTGCGTATTGCAGCTGTTTTTCGTTGATATCACAGACGGCAGTCACCTCGACCGAAGGGCATTTTCCGTCAATCACATTTTGCAGATGTCCCTTGCCCATATTGCCGATACCGATGATTCCGAGTTTAATTCGTTCCATAGCTATTCCCGCTTTCTTCAATGATTTTTTTCAGTGCCGCTGTTGCAGCATCAAATGCTGCGCGCTTGGACGGGTAGCGGAATGCCCCGATTTTGGAGCTTTTTGCCGCTTCCAGACCTTCCAGCCCGCCAAATACCGCAAGATGCGGCTCCAGCGTCAGCACCTCACCTTGGTATTGCGCCAAGAGATACGGTATATTGCCGAGTCCCTGTCCCGCAGGGACAACAGTGCCGTCTGCCAGAGCATCCTTGATGTGCATGTATTCCACATAACCGCAAAGCAATTCCCATGCTTCCCGCGTGTCCTGCCCGCACTGCACAAAGTTTGCGGGATCGAACACCGCTTTGATATCGGGAAACGAGCGGTGAATGTGTAAGCAGCGAGCGGCAGTATCGCCGTAAATGCCTTTTTCGTTTTCATGGCAAAGCGTGATCCCGCTGTCCTTGGCAGCACAGCGGAATCGATCCAGGCGCTCCAGCACCGTGTCAGCATATCTATCCGCCTCTTTAGACGGCAGATAAAAGCTGAATATGCGCATATTCTTCGCCCCGAGGATCTGCGCGGTCTCCAGACCGTATTTGAACCTATCGAGATGCGGTGCAAAATCCTCCTCGATCTTGATCTTTCCGTACGGCGAGCCGATCGACCGGACGGAAATTCCGCTTGCCTCCAGCTTGGCACGCACCTCTTTGGCTTTTGCAGCGGAAATGTTCGAGACATTCTCACCGTCTACACCACGGATCTCCAAATACGAAATCCCGTTTTCACGCAGCGCATCGATTTGCTTCTCGATGCTGCAATCCGCTTCATCTGCAAACGCAGCCAATATAAACTTCATTATGAAAAACCTCTCGACTTCAAGTACGCGTAACTGCGTTTCAGACAATCAAAGGGATCCTCGCCGTTGCAGTTATCCTGCTCTACCAGCATATATTTCGTCCCCGCATCCTCCGCTTTGGCAAATACGCGGTCAAAATTGATATTGCCCTCACCCACGACTGCCATTTTCTGTCCGTAGGCATAATCCTTGAGATGGATGCAGGGCACTCTGCCCGAAAGCTTTTCGATCCAGGCGGCAGGATCACCGCCGCCGACCTGAATCCAATAGGTGTCCAGCGTAAAGCCCATGTGCTCCGCAGGAAAATCCTCAGCAAGGCGCGCTAAGATCGTCTTATCTCCAAGCTTTTGAAATTCGCCCGCGTGATTGTGATACATAAAATACTTACCGCCCGCAGCGATTCTCTCCGCAGCGGGAGCATATTTTTCGCAAAATTCGCGGTACTTCTCCTCTGCGGGTTCAAATTTATAGTATCCGAGTCCGATGTAATCGCAGCCGAACACACCGTGATCGCGGATCACGCTGTCGGTCTCTTCCTGTATCCGCGCGGCAGGCGTATGCGTCAGCACGCAGGAAAGTCCGTTTTTCAAAAGTTCGTCCCGCAGCCACGTAGCTTCATAGGCACAGGTACCCGAGACCTGCACATGCCTGTATCCGATGTCCGCGATACGCGCAAGTGTCGTTGCAAGGTCGCTCGGATCTTTACAAAAATCCCGTACGGTAAACAATTGTGCACCGATTTCCATAGTTATCCTCCTCATGCTTTACTATTTTTAGTATACAGCAAACGAATTTGCATTTCCATTGCCATTTTACGCATTTTATATTGCAAATTCGTGCATTCCGTGCTATGCTAATAGAAAACAAAATGCATTCGGAGGACATATGGATATTCTGCGTGAATACAGGCAAGGAAGCATCTATCTAAAGCATGCGGTGACGGACTCGCCGAAGGATGCCGTCTTTCCCATGCATCTGCACGATACATGCGAGATGTACTTTTTCCTCACGGGCAAGGTAGAGTATTTGGTCGAGGGTTCGAGCTATCCTTTGCGATCAGGCAGCCTGCTGCTCATGCGTCCCTCTGAGACACACAAGCCGAAGATCTTGGAGAGTCGTGTCTACGAGCGGTATAATGTCAATTTTCCGCTCTCCCTGTTTGAAAACATGGATCCCGAGGGGAGGCTGATGTGCCCGTTTGCAGACAGACCGCTGGGGCGCGGAAATCTGTACACTCCCGCAGAGCTCGGCGATTTTCCGTTTGAAAAAATGTTTCACGAAATGTGCTATTCGGAGGAGGACGGCTATGGGAAACGACTGAACATCCTCACCCACCTTTTGTGCATGCTGAGCGCAGTGCAAAAAGCCTATGTAAAGCGCGGTGCCGCAGCGTATACGCCGCCTGCATGCCGCACGGAGGAGATCGTGGCTTATGTAAACGCACATCTGTTTGAGGATGTCTCCATCCCGAAGCTCGCCGAGCATTTCTTTCTCAGCGAATCGCAGTTCAGCCGTGTTTTTAAAGCCGCCACCGGTGCGGCACCGTGGACATATATCACTGCCAAAAGGCTGAATGCGGCAAGAGAAAAGATTCGTGTCGGTGCTTCGGCACAAAGCGCATTTGAGAGCAGCGGCTTTGGGGACTACTCTGCGTTTTACCGCGCATATACCAAGCATTTCGGGCATGCCCCGACAGAAGACAGTGTATGAAATAAAAAGAAGTGCCGAGTGAAACGGCACTTC